>DASPOR010000076.1 GCA_035625915.1 Alphaproteobacteria bacterium
CGTGAAGATATCGCGCGCGAACGGATGCTTCTCGGCGGTCCCCTGAACCTCGACGATACCGCCCCTTGCCGTTAGCACGAAGTTGGCGTCGGCGTCGGCCGCACTGTCCTCGACGTAGTCGAGATCGAGAATCGGCCGACCTTGAAAGATGCCGCAGGAAACCGCCGCCACCTGGTCCGTGAGCGGAACTTTGTCGAGTAGACCCGTCCGGACGAGGTGTTGAAACGCCAGATGCAGGGCGACGTAGCTGCCGGTCACGGCGGCGGTCCGCGTGCCGCCATCGGCCTGCAGCACGTCGCAATCGAGCTTGATGGAACGCTCGCCGAAGCCCTTGAGATCGGTCACCGCGCGCAACGATCGGCCGATGAGACGCTGGATTTCCTGGGTGCGTCCGCTCTGCCTTCCGCGTGCCGCCTCCCGGTCGGTACGCGTGCCGGTGGAGCGGGGCAGCATCCCGTATTCGGCGGTGACCCAGCCGGTTCCGCTGTTGCGCAGATGCGGCGGTACGCGCTCCTCGATCGAGGCCGTGCAGAGCACATGAGTGTCGCCGAAGCGCACAAGGCACGAGCCCTCCGCATACTTGTTGAAGCCCGGCACAAGCTCGACGAGGCGAAGCTGGTCGGGGGCGCGGCCGGAAGGGCGCATGGGCGAGGTCCTCGAGGTGCCTTCGAACCGGATTAAACTACAGGCCGCGGCGGGACGGTGTCCACTCCGGGACGAGCGCCTCGGTCGGCATCCGGGGTGGTCGCCGCCCGGGGCCGACATTGACGCCAAAAGGGCGAGTTACTACATTCCCCGGCGTCATTATGGCCGATCGTTACGTTGGACCTCCGCCCGGCCTGCCGCGAGTTTCCTCCTCGATTGAGGTACAGGCAGGCGAGGTCGCCAGCAAAAAGCAGGCAACCCTGAGCACACAGATTCCACCTCTCAACGAGCGCGCGCGGGAGATTCTCCGGCGCATCATCGACGGATATCTCGAGACCGGCGCTCCCGTCGGCTCCCGCACCATCTCGCGTCAGCTCGGCATGCAGCTCTCCCCGGCGACGATCCGCAACGTCATGGCGGATCTCGAAGAACTGGGCTTGCTCTATGCGCCGCACACCTCTGCGGGCCGGCTGCCGACCGAGGCGGGCCTGCGCCTTTTCGTTCACGGGTTGGTGGAAATCGGCGGGCTGGGCGAGGAGGAGCGGCGCTCGATCGAAAGCCAGTGCAAAGCCGCCGGCCGCACGCTGCCCCAAGTTCTCGAGGAGGCGACGGAGATGCTTTCGGGCCTCTCCCACTGCGCCGGTCTCGTGGTAGCTCCCAAGACCGAAGTGGCGCTGCGCCATATCGAGTTCGTCAATATCGGAAATGGCCGGGCTCTCGTCGTTCTCGTGACCGACGACGGTCTCGTCGAGAACCGGATCGTCAATCTGCCCGCGGGCATGCCCGCCGCGGCCCTCGCTCAAGCCGGCAATTACCTGAACGCCAAGCTCGCGGGCCGCACGCTGGATGAGGCGCGCGCCGAAGTGCTCGCCGAGCTCGAAGCGCATCGCGCCGAGTTGGATGAGCGCACGCGCAAGGTCGTCGAGGCGGGTCTCGCCGTGCCGGTCGGCGAAGGTACGGCGGGTGTGCTGATCGTGCGAGGCCAGTCGAAGCTGCTCGACGACGTGCACGCCGTCGAGGATCTCGAAACGATCCGCGAGTTGTTCACGATCCTCGAGACCAAGGACAGCTTGCTGCGCCTCATCGACGCGGCGGGACGCGGCGAGGGCGTTCAGATCTTCATCGGGGCCGAGAACAAGCTCTTCGCTCATGCCGGCTGCTCCATGATCATCGCACCCTTCGGAAACAGCCGGGAGCGGATCGTGGGCGCGATTGGCGTGATCGGCCCGACGCGCATGAATTATGCCCGCATCATTCCGATGGTCGATTACACGGCGAAGATGATCGGCCGCGTACTCGGATGACGACACGGGCGTTGACGATCGATTGGGGACAAGATGGCTCAGAGCAAGGACAACGGGACGGGCAAGATGACGAACTTGCAGGGCGAGGACGAGGCCAAGGAGGCCCAAATGCGCAATGAGATAGACGGCGAGATCGAGCAGGGTCGCGAGGACCGAATATCGCCGGGCGAAGCGTCGGCCGAGCAGACGGTGGACGACTTGATGGCGGCCGGTGAAACGATCGCAAAGCTCGAACAGGAAATCGCGGGGCTCAAGGATCAGATGCTTCGCGCACTCGCCGAAGCGGAGAATACCCGCCGCCGTGCGAGGAAGGAATCCGAGGATACCGCCAAGTACGCCGTCGCCAACATGGCGCGGGATTTTCTGTCGATCCCCGACAACTTGCATCGCGTGCTCGAAAGCATTCCGGCCGAGGGGCGCACGTCGAGCGAGCTTCTCGAAAAACTCGCGGCTGGCGTCGAGCTTGTGGAGCGCGAAGCGCAAACGATCCTCGAACGCCACGGCATCAAGCGGATCGATCCGCTCGGCCAGCCGTTCGACCATAACTTCCACCAGGCACTCTTCGAAGTCCCGACCACGGATCGACCGGCCGGCACGGTCGTGCAGGTCTTGGCGCCCGGCTACGTCATCCATGATCGCCTCTTGCGTCCGGCGCTGGTCGGGGTCGCCAAGGTGCCCGCGGGTGGCGCCAAGGACGACCCGGGCGACGACTCGGCTGCGCGCATCGACACGACCGTCTGAGGTCGCCCATGTCCGATCCCCAGTCCGATCGACCGGACGACGACTCTGAGGATCGGCGGCCCCCGCATGCGGGCCTTGCGGCACTGGCGCTCGTTGCGGCGCTACTCGTTGTCGGTATTTTCTTGACGCACAAGCTCAGGGATATGTCGGCGCTGCAGGACTGCGTGATGTCAGGGCGGACCAATTGCGCGCCGATCTCCCCGGGCGGCAAATAGCCGCCCGCATCCGGGGAAGGCAATGCACTATCCGGGCCGCTCGATCAGGAAGGCGCTCGCCGGATCGTGGGCTGCGTGATTGCGGAGCGTGGCCGCCCGGGAATTGACCGCGTAGCAGTAGACACAGCCATGCGGGCAGGTGTCATAGGCCCCGATGTCGCGGCTTTCGGCACAGAAGCACCCGGGGCGATTGCCCTTGGTTTGCGCCACGATTTCATAGCCGGCGACAGCACTCAATCGCGCCGTGTCGATGCAGCGAGCCGCTTCGGCGCCGTCGACGACAAAGGTCGGCTGGGTGCAGAGCGAAAGACGCATGCCGTGCGCGCGCGCCAATTCGACCAATGATGCAATGAGTCTGCACTTGGCGTCGGGCTCGAGACAGTGCCACGCAAACCCCGACGCGCGCGCAGCCGAATCCAGGTTGCGCTTGGTCTTGCGATAGACCTCGACGAACGACACAACGACCTCGTCGACCGAACCCGTGAGCGTCCGCGCCAGCACCGCAAAATTCCCGAAATGCCATGCGGGCGGGGTCAGATCGCTCACCACGATCGGGTCGTAGCGCCAGACCACGGCGTGCGGGCCGAAGGCGGCGGCGATCGCGCGCATCTGGCCGATCGCCCGCCCGGCATCGATCACCGAGCGCTCGAGCGGCTTTGGATAGCCCGTGACGGTGAATTGCACGACGAAGGGATAACCGCGACGATGGATCTCCCGGAGTGCTGCCATGAAGGGATCCGCATTTCGCGTCCAAAAGACGAAGCCGTCGACATCGTCGCGGCCAAGGGCAACGTCATGCTTCTGCCCGCCATAGGGGTTGAATGTGCGGACGAAGCCGGCGTCGAGCCGCGTCATGAACCATCGCCCGTAGAAGGCTGGTATATCGGTCCGGTAGCTTGCGGAGACGATCATGGGGGCATCATATACCCAAATTTCGCGCAATACGGGCGCTCGGCCCGCTGCCGGCGGCGGATTCGCCGTCAAATCGCACCCGGAAATACCGCCACCCCCTTTTTCCAGCCACGAAGGCTCCCCATATCAGCCCGAGGTTTGTAATCTTTCGTCAACATTGGCCCGCAAAAATCCCGGGCACATGGATCGGGGGTCCAAAAAGCGCTGAATCAGGCTTTGCGGTCCCGCCGCAAGAGGTAAATGGACATGGCAAAAATCATCGGAATCGACCTCGGCACGACCAACTCCTGCGTTGCGGTCATGGAGGGCAAGGAGGCGAAGGTCATCGAGAACGCCGAGGGGATGCGCACGACACCCTCGATCGTCGCCTTTGCCGAGAGCGGGGAGCGTCTCGTCGGGCAGGCGGCGAAGCGACAGGCCGTGACGAATCCCGAGAACACCTTTTTCGCCATCAAACGCCTGATCGGGCGCCGCTATGACGACCCGATGGTCGAGAAGGACAAGCACCTCGTCCCCTACAAGATCATCAGGGGCGACAACGGCGACGCCTGGGTCGAGGCGCGCGGCAAGAAGTACTCGCCGAGCCAGATCAGCGCCTTCACCCTCCAGAAGATGAAGGAGACGGCCGAGGCGTATCTGGGCGAGAAGGTCGAGCAGGCCGTCATCACCGTACCGGCATACTTCAACGACTCCCAACGCCAGGCGACCAAGGACGCGGGCCGCATCGCCGGCCTCGACGTGCTCCGCATCATCAATGAACCGACGGCGGCGGCACTCGCCTACGGTCTCGAGAAAAAAGGCTCCGGCGTCATCGCGGTCTACGACCTTGGCGGCGGGACCTTCGATATCTCGATCCTCGAGATTGGCGACGGTGTCTTCGAGGTCAAATCGACCAACGGCGACACGTTCCTCGGTGGCGAGGACTTCGACGCGCGCGTCATCGATTATCTGGCCGACGAGTTCAAAAAGGAGCAGGGCATCGACCTGCGGAAGGACCGTCTGGCCCTGCAGCGCCTCAAGGAGGCGGCGGAGAAGGCGAAGATCGAGTTGTCGAGCGCGCATCAGACGGAGGTCAATCTGCCGTTCATCACGGCGGACCAGAACGGCCCCAAGCATCTCAATATCAAGCTCACCCGCGCCAAGCTCGAAGCGCTGGTCGAGGAGCTGATCGATCGCACGATCGAGCCATGCCGGGCGGCCCTCAGGGACGCCGGTCTCAAGGCGTCCGAGATCAATGAAGTCGTCCTCGTTGGCGGCATGACGCGCATGCCCAAGGTGATCGAGACGGTCAAGAATTTCTTCGGGCGCGAGCCTCATCGCGGCGTCAATCCCGATGAGGTCGTGGCGGTCGGTGCGGCGATCCAGGCGGGCGTCCTCAAGGGCGAAGTGAAGGACGTTCTCCTCCTCGACGTAACGCCACTTTCCCTGGGCATTGAGACCCTGGGCGGCGTCTTCACGCGCCTGATCGACCTCAACACGACGATTCCGACGCGCAAGGGCCAGGTATTCTCGACGGCCGAGGACAATCAGACGGCGGTGACGATCCGAGTCTTCCAGGGCGAGCGCGAGATGGCGTCCGACAACAAGCTGCTCGGGCAATTCGATCTCGTCGGCTTGCCGCCCGCACCGCGCGGCGTGCCCCAAGTCGAGGTGACGTTCGACATCGATGCGAACGGCATCGTCAATGTCTCCGCCAAAGACAAGGCGACCGGCAAGGAGCAGGCGATCCGCATTCAGGCATCTGGCGGGCTTGGGGAAGCCGACATTCAGCGCATGGTCAAGGAAGCCGAGGCGCACGCGACCGAGGACAAGAAGAAACGCGAGCTCGTCGAGGCGCGCAATCATGCCGAGGCCCTCATCCACACGACCGAGCGCAGCCTCAAGGAGCATGGCGACAAGATATCGGCCGCCGAGAAGACGGCGATCGAGAGCGCCATACAGGATCTCCGCGGCGTGCTTGCGGGCGAGGATACCGGTGCCATCAAGAACAAGACCGAGACCCTCATGCAAGCCTCGATGAAGCTCGGCGAGGCCATGTACAAGGCCTCCCAGGAAAGCGCTTCTTCCTCGGGCGGGCCGACGGGCGGTGCCACGGGCGACGGTGCTGGCGGCGACGGCGCCCAGAAGGGCGAGAAAGTTGTCGACGCCGACTTCGAGGAAGTCGACGACGACAAGAACAAAAAGTCCGCGTAAGGCCGTTGCAAACGAGACCGACGCGGACGTAAGAAGGTCGACGCCGCCCCGGGAACGGATTGTTGCCGGGGCGGCTCCCTATGGGGTTAAGGGCCGGATTGGAGCGACATGGCCAAAGGCGATTTTTACGAAACACTCGGCGTCGGTAAAAGCGTCAGCCCGGAGGACCTCAAGAAGGCCTACCGTAAGCTCGCCATGCAATTTCATCCCGATCGCAATCCGGGCGACAAGGCGGCCGAGCAAAAATTCAAGGACGTAAACGAGGCTTACGACATTCTCAAGGACGCGCAGAAGCGTGCTGCTTACGACCGCTTCGGCCATGCCGCCTTCGAGGCGAACGGTGCGGGTGGGGGCTTCCGCTCCGCCGGCTTCGACTTCAGCACGGGCTTCGCCGACATCTTCGATGAAATGTTCGGCGAGTTCACCGGCAATCGCCGCCGTGCCGGCGGGGGTACCGCGCGTGGCGGCGACATGCGCTACAACCTCGAGATCCCGCTCGAGGATGCTTTTCGCGGAACCCAAGCCAAAATACGCGTGCCGAGCTCGACATCATGCGAGGCATGTCACGGCACGGGCGGCGAAGGTGGTGCACAGCCGATCACCTGCGGCACATGCCATGGCCACGGCCGCGTGCGGGCACAACAGGGTTTCTTCACGATCGAACGCACCTGCCCCGCTTGCCAGGGTACCGGCCGCGTGATCCGCGATCCCTGCCGGACCTGCCAAGGGGCCGGCCGGGTGCAGCGGGACAAGATGCTCTCGGTCACGATCCCGCCGGGGGTCGAGGAAGGTACGCGCATAAGATTGGCGGGCGAAGGCGAGGCCGGTGTGCGCGGCGCACCGCCGGGCGATCTCTATATCTTCCTCTCGATCAAGCCCCATCTCTTTTTCCGGCGCGAGGGGGCGAACATCTTCTGCCGCGTACCGATCCCGATGGTGACGGCGAGCCTTGGTGGGCCAATCGAGGTGCCGACGATCGATGGCACGCGCGCGCGCGTAAACGTGCCGGTCGGTACTCAGACCGGACATCAGTTCCGCTTGCGCGGCAAAGGAATGTCGGTCTTGCGCTCGAACCAGCGCGGCGACATGCAGATCGAGGCCATCGTCGAAACGCCCGTCAACCTCTCCAAGCGTCAGCGCGAAATCCTCCGGGAATTCGAGGAACAGAGTGGGGGCAAATCCAATAGCCCCGAGTCCGCGGGCTTCTTTGCCAAAGTCCGCGAACTCTGGGACGATCTGACCGAGTAAAATTTCGCCGGCTCTCTCGGCAAATCCGCTCCCCGCAACACGCGACCCTGTGGTAATCGTCAATCCTGCAGCGCGTTTCGAGCGCCGAGGGAGGCTGCCATGGCGGATGTGCTGATCGGTGTTGCCGGATGCGCCGGGCGCATGGGGCAGATGCTCGTGCACGAGATCGCGCGCACGGAGGGCTGCAAGCTCGCGGGCGGCACCGAGGCGCCGGGCAAGAATACCGTCCTCGGCCGCGATCTCGGGGAATTATCGGGGCTGGGCACGCTCGGTCTGCGCGTCGGCGACGACCCCGCGGCGCTTTTTGCGCGCGTCGATGCCGTGCTGGATTTTACCACTCCGGCCGCGACACTCCAGCACGTCGCCCTTGCCGCCGCGAACGGCACCGTGCACGTGATCGGCACCACGGGCATCGATGCGAACGGCGCCAAGGCGATCGAGGCGGCGGCCCGCAACGCCGCAATCGTCTGGTCCCCGAACATGAGCGTGGGCGTCAATCTTCTCCTCGCACTCGTGGAGCAGGTCGCGGCGACGCTCGATCCGCGCTACGACATCGAGATCGTCGAGATGCATCATCGCCACAAGGTGGACGCGCCCTCTGGCACCGCCCTCGGACTCGGGCGTGCCGCGGCCAAGGGTCGCGGCGTTGCGTTCGAGGGTGCGGCACAGCGCGCGCGCGACGGCCACACGGGCGCTCGCGAGCCGGGGAAGATCGGCTTCGCCGCATTGCGCGGCGGCGACGTCGTCGGCGACCATTCGGTCATCTTCGCGGGCGATGGCGAGCGGATCGAGCTGACCCACCGTGCCGCGGGACGCCAGATCTATGCGCAAGGTGCGGTACGCGCAGCCCTTTGGGCGCAAGGCCGGCCGGCCGGGCTCTATTCGATGCGCGACGTGCTTGGCCTTTAGGCCAAGGCCGCCAGCACGTCCCTGCTTTCGATGACGGTCGCATACTCGCCATGCATATTGGCGAGCGAAATGGCATGGACTCGGGCCGCGGGATGGAGCGCGCCCGAGAGATCGCGCTTGTCGACGGTGAAGCATCCATCCGCCACGACATAGGTGTCGAAGCCGAGGTTTCCCGCCATGCGCACCGTTGCCTCGACCGAGTTGTTGGTGATCACGCCGGTGACGATGAGCGTTCGGTAGCCCCGCTCGGAAAGAAAATTCTCGAGGCCGGTTCCGATGAAAGCGCTGTTGCTTTCTTTCGCGACGACCTTCTCGCCCGGCAGGGGTGCGGTCTCGGGTTTGAATCCGTGGCCAACTTGACCCGGGCGATAGTGGGAGCGAGGCTCGCGCGAATCGTGGCGGATATGGATGATCGGCATCGCACGCGCGCGCCACGTCGCGAGAAGTTCCGCGACGACCTTCTCGCAATCGGGATTATTGCGCGGCCCCCAACTCGGATGGTCGATCGCTTTCTGGAGATCGATCACCAAGAGCACGGTATTTTTGGGAAGCCGGATTTCGCCCACGCTCACACGGCTCTCGAGGTTTCGCGTACGGACGGCACGGCTGCCTCGCGCCCGTGGTCCCGCCAGCGGAGAAGGGCCGCGCGCAACGCTTGCGCCACCTCCAGCCGCTCCTCGGGGGAGAGGAACGAGCCGATCGCAAGCGAGCGGCCATGCGATGAGAGCGTGAGCTGGCTGCCGTGATCCGGCGGGTCGTCGATTTCGATCCGCAACCAATAGGGCTGGAAGGTCCAAGAGGATCGCCTGCCGCTGAGGCCCACGCGTTCGACGACGAGTGCCTCGGCCGAGAGCTTGACGGTCTCGCGCAGCCGGGCCGAGCGATAGCTCGCCTTGAAAGCGATGTAGAGCAGGAGGACGTCGAGCCCGAAGAAACCCGTCACCGGCCAGGCGCCGTGAAGCACGAAGAAAATGCCGGCAAGAAAGCTGGCTGCGCAAATAAGCGCCATCAGAATCCAGAATCCGTGGGGGCTCAGGCTCCTGTGCGGGGTCAACACCGCGTCGAAGAAAAGGGGCTGTGCTGCGTCAGGCAGGGTGCAGTCGGGCGATCGGTTCATGGCGCTATCATATGGCGACGGTTTTCATCGCGTAAAGATGCGGAAAGCGAGCTTTTCCAGTACGGCGGCGAAAGGTAGAGTCGGGCACCATGAAAAAAGAGAAAATCGAGGAATTCTTTCAACGCCTGGCCGCCGAACGGCCGAATCCGCAGAGCGAGCTCGATTTTGTAAGTCCCTACACGCTTCTGGTTTCCGTGGTGCTTTCGGCGCAAGCGACGGATGCCAGCGTCAACAAGGCGACCGAGGCGCTCTTCAAGGTGGCGGACACGCCGGAACGGATGCTGGCCCTCGGCGAGGCGAAGCTGCGCGGCTACATCAAGACCATCGGCCTTTATAACAGCAAGGCCAAGAACGTCATCAAGTTGAGCGAGACCCTCGTAGCGAAGTATCGCGGCGAGGTGCCGCGCGAGCGCGACGCCCTCGAAGCGCTGCCGGGAGTCGGGCGCAAGACCGCCAACGTGGTTCTCAATGTCGCATTCGGTCAGCCGACGATTGCGGTGGATACGCATATCTTCCGTGTCGGCAATCGCACCAGCCTCGCACCTGGCAAGACGCCGCTCGAGGTCGAGCAGAACCTGATCAAGCGCGTGCCGGATCGCTACAAGCTCCACGCCCATCACTGGCTGATCCTCCATGGCCGTTACGTCTGCAAGGCGCGCAAGCCCGAATGCACGCGCTGCGTGGTGAACGATCTCTGCCGCTACAAGGCGAAGAATTTGGCCTAGGGCGGGCGCTTTTACCGTGCTAAATCAAACGCTTGGTAATTCGGGCCGTCTGTGTGCCCAAAATTTGTCCAATATGTCAATGTGGACGAGCATGGACGTGGGCGCACGAGCGCACGCAAGCCCTCGAATTCCGCCGGCGCTGGCCCCGTGCGTAAGGCCGTCGTCGCGTCGAGGGCCGGCGTGACCACTCGGCGGCGTGCGGGATTCGACACCGATGCGCTGCGGACTTAGCCTGAGACCCAACTGGCCGACGCGGGCAATGGCAGAAGGGACAGAGGCTAGCTATGGGTTTCGTGCTGATGAAGGAACATCGACTCGATTGCGCCACCAAGTCATTGCCGCTGGCACTGGGAATACTCCACACCGAGTGGCAGCAAAAGCGTCGCGGTCGCGCCATGCCATCCCAGAGCGACATCGACCCCTCTGAACTGCATTACAACCTCG
>DASPOR010000077.1 GCA_035625915.1 Alphaproteobacteria bacterium
CAAGCGCCATCAGGGACAATGTGCCGCCTTAGAAGAGCACATTGTGGCGGTAACGCCGAGGATGAGGGCCCAAAGGATCTTCGACAGCACGCCGAGCACTGTCCCGCTGAACAGCGCCCATGCAGCCAAACGGGAGCGGCCAGAACGGATGCCGCTCTGTCTCGCTCTCAGTGCCGTTTTCAGCAGGAGTATTGCTAAGGACCCGCGCCATTCAATGAATGAAAGAGGATGGGAGAAAACTGTAGAGGCTGAGGGTTAACGCCGTAAAGGGCCGCGCCGAAGCACCATCGGCGCAATGCAATCGAATGTAGGTGGCGTGGGACGTAATCCTGTTCAGGCCGATGGAAAGGGCCTAATAGGCTAAGGAAATAAAATTTCGCATAACGATAGAGACAGTAATTTTCGGAAAGAGAGTTGGCAGAAATATTTTCATTAGTTTGCATTTGGCGTTGACCCTCGGACTTCGAAGCCGTAGGGTCGCGCCCGCATTGGGCCTTCCCCGAGAAAGTAGATGCGGGTTCGCCAAGCGAGACTGTGAGATGTAGCGAATGTCGCGTGCAATGACGGGCGCCGAGATGGTGCTGCAAGTTCTGGCCGACCAAGGCGTCGACCACATTTTCGGATATCCGGGCGGCGCCGTGCTCCCGATCTATGACGAGTTGTTCAAGCAGGATCAGCTGAAGCACATTCTCGTTCGCCACGAGCAAGGCGCGGTCCACGCTGCGGAAGGCTATGCGCGCTCGACCGGCAAGGTCGGTTGCGTGCTCGTCACCTCGGGGCCCGGCGCTACCAACGCTGTCACGGGCCTGACTGACGCGCTGATGGATTCCATCCCCATCGTCTGCATCACCGGCCAGGTGCCGACCCATCTGATCGGCTGCGATGCCTTCCAGGAATGCGACACCGTTGGCATCACCCGGCCCTGCACCAAGCACAATTATCTTGTGAAGGACGTGAACACTCTGAGCCGCGTTCTGCATGAGGCCTTTTACGTTGCACGCACTGGCCGCCCCGGGCCGGTGGTCGTCGACATTCCTAAGGATATCCAATTCGCCAAGGGCATCTACACCGGCCTCACAAGTTCCCAGCATAAGAGCTATCGCCCGCAGATCGAGGGCGAAGAGCACGCGGTTGCGGCCGCGATCGATCTCTTGACCAACGCCAAGCGCCCGATCTTCTATACGGGCGGCGGCATCATCAATTCCGGGCCGCGGGCGAGCGAGCGCTTGCGCGAACTTGTGCGCATGACTGGCTATCCCATTACCTCGACCTTAATGGGGCTCGGCGCCTATCCAGCCTCCGACAAGCAGTGGCTCGGCATGCTCGGTATGCATGGGACCTACGAGGCAAACAACGCCATGCACGATTGCGACGTGATGATCTGTATCGGCGCGCGCTTCGACGACCGCATCACCGGTAGACTCGATGCCTTCTCGCCGGGCTCGAAGAAGATCCATGTCGATATCGACCGCTCCTCGATCAACAAGAACGTCAAGGTCGACCTGCCGATCGTAGGCGACTGCGCCCGCGTGCTTGAGCAGATGATCGAGGGCTGGAAAGCGAAGAAGCCCAAGATCGACAAGGCGGCACTCAAGACGTGGTGGGCCGAGATCGACCGCTGGCGCAGGCGGAAATCTCTGTATTACCGCAAGCGCGACGACGTGATCATGCCGCAATACGCTATCGAGCGGCTCTACGCGCTGACCCGCGGCTATGACACCTACATCACCACGGAGGTCGGCCAGCACCAGATGTGGGCTGCGCAGTTCTTCAAATTCGAGGATCCGAATCGCTGGATGACGTCTGGCGGTCTTGGCACGATGGGCTACGGCCTGCCGTCCGCCGTCGGCGTGCAAGTGGCGCACCCGAACTCGCTCGTCATCGATATTGCTGGCGAGGCCTCGGTGCTGATGACTATGCAGGAGATGTCGACGGCGGCGCAGTACGACCTGCCAATCAAGATCTTCATTTTGAACAATGAATATATGGGCATGGTGCGCCAGTGGCAGGAGCTCCTGCATGGCGCCCGCTACTCGCACTCTTACACCGCGGCGTTACCCGATTTCGTGAAGCTCGCCGAAGCCTATCAGGCCGTGGGCATTCGCGCAGAGAAGCCGTCCGAGCTCGACGACGCCATCCGTGAGATGATCGCGGTCAAGCGGCCCGTGATCTTCGAC
>DASPOR010000078.1 GCA_035625915.1 Alphaproteobacteria bacterium
GTTGACCCGCGAGGGCGCATATTCGTAACCGCGCCTCGTTTGGCCGAACCCGGTCACACCGTCAGAACGATCTTGCCAATATGATTGCTCGATTCCATGAGCCGATGAGCGTCCGCCGCTTCCTTGAGGGTAAACGCCTTATAAATCACCGGCTTCACTTTGCCCTCTTCGAGCCAAGGCCAAACGTTCCGGTAAACCTCCCGCGCCACCGCGCCCTTCTGCTCGACCGAGCGGGAGCGAAGCGTGGAACCCGTGAGCGTCAGGCGTTTCATCATGACCTGAGCAAGATTGATCTCCACCTTGGCGCCGCGCAGGGTGGCGATCTGCACCGACCGACCCTCCATGGCGAGAAGCTGAATATTCTTTGCCGTGTAATCTCCACCGATCATGTCAAGAATGACGTCGACGCCCTTCTCACCCACGAGCTCGCCGATGACTTTCGTGAAATCCTCGCTTCGATAATCGACACACCTCTCCGCACCCAGATCCTCGCACGCCTTGCATTTGGCGTTGCCGCTTGCAGTCGCGAAGACCCGCGCACCCCATACCTTTGCGAGCTGGATCGCCACCGTGCCGATCCCACTCGAGCCGCCGTGTACGAGAAAGCTTTCGCCGGGCTTAAGCTGCCCCCGCTCGAATACGTTCGTCCAAACCGTGAAGAACGTCTCGGGGATCGCCGCCGCTTCGATCATGCCGAGACCCCTTGGGGCCGGCAGGCATTGAGGAATAGGTGCCGTCGCGTATTCGGCATACCCGCCCCCCGCAAGGAGGGCTGTCGCCCGGTCGCCGACCTTCCAGTTGGAAACACCCTTCCACGTAGAAACGTCGGGGCCGAGAGCTGCAACGACACCTGCTACCTCGAGGCCGGGTAGATCGGAGGCGCCTGAGGGGGGTGCATAATTGCCTTGGCGCTGGAGCACATCAGGGCGGTTGACGCCCGCGGCCGCGACCTTGATCAACATTTCCCCCGAGCCCGGGACGGGCACCGGCCGCGTCGCTGGCACGAGCTGTTCTGGCCCGCCGAATTGCTTGATCTCGATGGCAGTCATCGTTTTCGGCACGGTTTTGTTCGGCGTCTCAGCCATAGCTTTCTTCCGTTGCTGGACAGATTCACGAGGGAATTTGTGACAGGGCCAGAGAACTAGTATGTTCCAAAACCGCTGACAAGCGCGATGCGCAGATGGAGGCGCTGTCATGGACCTCGACGATCTGGAGCCCCGCAAGCAAACACCCAAGCCCAAGCTCCTCGATCCGCTTTCGGTCGATGAGCTTGAGGCCTATATCCAGGAACTTCAGGACGAGATCGCTCGCGTGCGGGCGGAAATCTCGAAAAAGCAGGCGCACCTCAATGCCGCCGCAACCTTCTTCAAGAAATCCTAGTGTGGTGAATTTGATGTTCCCAGCATTTTTGTGGCATCCGCGTTTAGGAACTTCAAATCCGGATACCACACTAGATACAATATATTCCTCATGTGGCTATGAATCCGAAATTCGCTCACGGTCCCGCACCCAGATGTGGCGAATTTCGGATTCGCCACGCTAAATAGCCGAAGATTTCATCGGACAGGTGCGCGCCTGAAACGCTCATGGTAATGCTCGACCATTGGCTGGAAGGGCCGGTGTTGAGTCCGACACAAGCTGGGGAGGGTCGAGACGTGTCCAAAGAAATCGCCATGATGTCGGCTACGCAACTTGTGGGCCTCTTCCGCAAGAAGAAGCTTTCGCCCGTGGAGGCGACAAAGGCTGCCTTGGGCCGGATCGCCGATCTCAACGGCACGCTCAATGCCTTCAATCTGGTCGATGAGAAGGCGGCCCTTGCCGCCGCGAAGCGCGCGGAAAAGCGCTATCGGGCCGGCCGGGCGCTCGGGCCCGTCGACGGCGTGCCGACGGGGATCAAGGATATTCTTCTCACCAAGGGCTGGCCCACACGTCGCGGTTCGAAGACCGTCAATGCCGATCAGCCGTGGCTCGAGGATGCACCCTCGGTGGCGCGCCTGCGTGAAGGCGGGGCCGTCTTTCTCGGAAAGACCACGACACCAGAGTTCGGCTGGAAGGGCGTTACCGACAGTCCTCTGACCGGCATCACGCGCAATCCGTGGAACCCCGCGATGACCCCAGGCGGGTCGAGCGGCGGGGCCGCCGCTGCCGTTGCGACGGGCATGGGGGCCCTGCACCTTGGTACCGACGGTGGCGGCTCGATCCGAATCCCTTGCGGCTTTAGCGGCATCTTCGGCATCAAGCAAAGCTTCGGACGGGTACCCGCGTATCCGCCAAGTCCGTTCGTAACCGTTGCCCATGTCGGGCCGATGACCCGAAGCGTCGAGGATGCAGCCCTTCTCCTCACCATCCTGACGCAGCACGATAATCGCGATTTCTACGCTGTCCCCGCCGACGGCATCGACTACCGCAAAGGCCTCAAAATCGGCATCAAGGGGCTGCGCGTGGCCTTCGCACCTACCCTTGGCGCGCACCATGTCGAGGCCGAGATCGCGGCCCTCGTCGCGAAGGCGGCCAGGAGCTTCAAATCCCTTGGCGCCAAGGTCGAGGAGGCGGCACCCGATCTCGGCAACTATGGCGCTGTCTTTCAGACATTTTGGTTCGCCGCCGCCGCCAATCTGCTGAGCACATTCAACCCCGACCAGAAAAGGCTGATCGACCCCGGTCTCGTGGCGGTGGCGGAAGAAGGTGCGAAAGTCACGATGGCCGAATACTTCGCCGCGACCAAGGCACGCGAGGCGATCGGGCTTGCCATGAGCCGATTCCATGAACGCTACGATCTTTTGCTGCTGCCGACCCTGCCGCTCCCCGCCTTCGAAGTGGGGCGCGTGGCGCCGGTCACGCAAACGGGCGAAGGCTGGGTCGATTGGACGCCGTTCACTTATTGCTTCAATCTCTCGAAGCAGCCCGCAGCGACGGTGCCGTGTGGGCTCACCAAATCCGGCCTTCCCGCCGGTCTGCAGATTGTCGGTCGCATGTACGAAGACACGACCGTGCTCCGCGCCGCCTATGCCTTCGAAGCCGCGAATCCATGGAAAATGCCGGAGATTTGAACGGACATTCAGAAAATAAGGGTCGTGGAGGGGTAGGCTAGCATGCGCTTGACGCTGGACAAGACGACGAGCCTCCCTGCGGATGCCGCGCAGGCGACTCTTGTCGGGCGCATTTGGCTCCCCGGCAAGATTCCCGGGCCCGCACCCGTGTTCATCCACGGGGACGATGTGATCGACATCAGCCATACGTTTCCCACCTTGTCGGAATTGATGGCGGCAGCCGCACCCGCACATTCTGCGCGCGAGGCGAGCAGGGCGGGACGTCTCGTTGGCAAGATCGGCACTTCACTCGCCAACAGCGCCGCCGACACACTCGACCCGGGAAAGCCATATTTTTTGGCGCCGTGCGATCTGCAACCCGTGAAGGCCTGCGGTGTGACATTCGCGACGAGCCTTCTCGAGCGCGTCATCGAAGAGCATGCTCGCGGCAATCCCGCCGAGGCGGAGGAGGTCCGGCGCAACTTGCGAAGCGAGATCGGCGCCGATCTCAGTCGCGTCGAGCCCGGCTCGCGCGAAGCGATCGAGCTCAAACGGATTCTGCTAGAGCGAGGCCTATGGTCGCAATATCTCGAGGTCGGCATTGGACCCGATGCGGAGGTATTCACGAAAGCGCCACCGCTTGCATCGGTTGGGACGGGTGCCGAGATCGGCATTCTCGCCCGCTCGAGCTGGAACAATCCGGAGCCGGAGGTTGTCGCCGTGGTGAACCCGCGCGGCGAAATCGTCGGCGCCACCCTGGGAAACGACGTGAACTTGCGCGACTTCGAAGGTCGAAGCGCCCTTCTTCTTGGCCGCTCGAAGGAAAACAATGCCTCGAGCGCCATAGGACCTTTTGTAAGGCTCTTCGATGAGGGATTCTCGATCGACGACGTGCGCAGGATGGAGGTTGCCCTAACCGTCGAGGGCGACGACCAATTCGCGCTGCGCGGGAAGAGTTCGATGGGCGAGATCAGCCGCGACCCGACCGACCTCGTCCGCCAGACCCTCGCTGACAATCACGACTACCCGGACGGCCTTCTCCTCTACCTCGGCACGATGTTCGCGCCGACCAAGGACCGCGACAACCCGGGCGAGGGTTTCACCCACAAGCTTGGCGACATTGTGACCATTTCGACGCCAAAACTCGGCGCTCTCGTCAATCGCGTCAATCATTGCGACAAGATCGCCCCGCATCGCTTCGGCGTCGCTGCATTGATGCGGAACCTTGCAGCGCGAGGGCTGTTGCAGAGTTAGCGTCGGAAAGGTGAATTTGCAGACCGTCAGCGCTCAAGCGCTTTTGCGATATCCTCGCACATCTTCTTGGCGTCGCCGAACAGCATCATCGTATTCTCTCGATAGAACAGCGGATTATCAATGCCCGCATAGCCCGACGCGAGCGAACGCTTAACGAAAAGCACCGTCTTCGCGTCCTCGACGTCGAGGACGGGCATTCCATAAATAGGACTCGATGGGTCGCTCTTTGCTGCCGGATTGGTGACGTCGTTGGCGCCAATCACGAACGCAACGTCGGTCGAGGCGAAGTCGCGATTGATTTCATCAAGTTCCAACACTTCGTCGTAAGGCACATTCGCCTCCGCGAGTAGCACGTTCATATGTCCCGGCATGCGGCCCGCCACCGGATGGATCGCATAGCGCACCTTGATCCCTTCGCCCTTCAGAAGGTCGGCCATCTCGCGAAGCGCATGCTGGGCCTGCGCCACCGCCATGCCATAGCCGGGCACGATGATGACGGAACCGGCATTTCGCATGATGAAGGCAGCATCGTCAGCAGAGCCTTGCTTGACTGTGCGGTCGCCACCCGGCCCGCCTGCGGCGGCAGCCGTCTCCCCGCCGAAGCCGCCGAGGATCACGTTGAAGATCGAGCGATTCATCCCCTTGCACATGATGTAGCTGAGGATGGCACCCGACGAGCCCACCAGGGCCCCCGTCACGATCAGAAGGGCATTCGTGAGCGTAAAGCCGATCCCGCAGGCCGCCCAGCCGGAGTAGCTGTTCAGCATCGAGATCACGACCGGCATGTCGGCGCCGCCGATCGGCAAAATTAGAAGGAAGCCCAATGCCAGCGAGATGGCGACGATGAGCCAGAACGCTGTCGCTGAGCCGCTCGCGGCGAACCACGCAATGAGAGCGACAAGTGCGACGCCCTGTGCCGCATTCAGAAGATGCTGGCCTGGGAAGACGAGGGGCTTGCCCGAGAGAATTGCCTGCAGCTTGCCGAACGCGATGATCGAGCCCGTGAATGTAATGGCGCCGATGGCCGTGCCGAGGCTCATCTCGATCAAGCTCGACAGGTGGATTCCGTTCGGCCCGGCGATGCCGTAGTCTTCTGGGTGATAGAACGCGGCAATGGCGACACAAACCGCCGCCAGCCCAACGAGGCTATGGAACGCCGCGACGAGCTGCGGCAGTGCCGTCATCTGAATGCGAAGGGCGATGAAGGTGCCGATGGTGCCGCCAATCAGGATGCCCACGACGATGAGCGCGTAACTCACGACGTTGGGCGAGGCGAGCGTCGTGGCGACCGCAATCACCATGCCGACGACGCCGAGAATGTTGCCCAGTCTCGCGCTTTCCGGCGAGGCGAGGCCGCGCAGGGCCAGGATGAAGCAAATCGAAGCGACGAGGTAGGCGATGGCTGCGAGATTGCCCGTCATGAAATATCCCCCGCCTACTTCGTTTTCTTCTTGAACATTTGCAGCATGCGCTGAGTCACGATGAACCCGCCGAAGATGTTGACTGACGCGAGTGTTACCGCAATGAAGCCCACGATCTTCGAGAAATTGACCGCTGCCGGCCCTGCCGCGAGCAGAGCGCCCACCACGATCACGCTGGATATCGCATTCGTGACCGACATGAGCGGGGAATGGAGTGCTGGCGTTACCTTCCAGACGACGTAGTAGCCGACGAAACAGGCAAGCGCAAAGATCGTGAGGCCGACGATCGCGGGATCGATGCCCGTGCCATGCGCCTGGCTCGCGACGAGCTGGGTGGTTTCGTTTGCAAGACGCGCTGCATCCTCCGCGAGGCGGGCTGCCTCGTTCGCGAGCTTCGATGCGTGGTCGGCCAGTGTCGTCGGATCCATGAGGTCCCCCGAATTTTCCGCGCGGTTACATCGCGCCCGATCGTTTCCCCGGCGCCTGCCATTCAGGCCGGCACGGTCTCTTTGCTAAAGTTCGGATGAACGATTTTCCCCTCGTGGGTCAGGAGCGTACCTTTGACCAGCTCGTCGTCCCATTTAAATTCGATGGCTCCGCCCTCTTTTTTCGCGAAGGGCGATAGGAAGTTGTAAAGGTTGCGGCCGTAGAGCGCTGAGGCGTCGACCGCGATCCGGCTCGGATAGTTGGCATAGCCGATGATCGTAACGCCGTGCTTCACCACGACCTTACCAAGCTCGGAGAGCGGGCAGTTGCCGCCGGCCTCGACCGCCAAATCGACAATGACCGAGCCCGGCTTCATCGCCTTCACCATGTCCTCGGCGATGAGGACGGGTGCGGGCCGACCGGGAATAAGGGCCGTCGTGATGGCCACGTCCTGCTTTTTCAATGTCTCGCGCAAAACCTCGGCCTGTTTGCGCTGATAATCATCGCTCATTTCCTTGGCGTAGCCGGCCGCCGTCTCCGCTCCCTTTGTCGCTTCGGCATCGACCTCGACAAAGGCAGCACCCAGCGACTGCACCTGCTCCTTAACGGCCGGACGGACATCGTAACCCGAAACGACCGCCCCAAGGCGGCGCGCGGTGGCGATCGCTTGAAGTCCCGCCACGCCGACACCCATGACGATCACGCGCGCGGGGGCTACAGTGCCGGCTGCGGTCATCATCATCGGAAAGGCGCGGCCGAACTCCGCAGCCGCGTCGAGCACCGCCTTGTAGCCGGCCAGATTTGCCTGGGACGAAAGCACGTCCATGGATTGCGCGCGCGAAATGCGCGGCATCAACTCCATCGCGAAGGCGGACACACCGGCTTCGGCATAGGCCTCGATCTGATCTCGATTGTTGTAAGGGGACAGCATGGCGACAAGAGCGGCTCCCTTCTTCATGAAGGAAAGCTCGTCTTGTCCTTCGGCACCCGTGAGCGGGCGCTGCACTTTGAGCACGATATCCGCATCGCCAAGTGCCGACCTCGCGTCGGGGGCGATCCGCGCGCCGCGGTCTTGGAATGTCGCGTCCGCGATAGATGAAGCTTCACCGGCACCTGCTTCGACCGCGACTTCAAGACCGAGGTCGACGTATTTCTTCACCATTTCCGGCGAGGCGGCGACACGCTTTTCGTATTCGCGGCGCTCTTTCGGTATCGCGATCTTCATTGTTTGATCACCCGCCTCCCCGCTCGATTGGCGCCCGCTTTGTGCGCCACACAATGCCTCCTTGACGATGCTTTGTGAAGGGCTTCTTCGAAGAAATCCAAGCTGTCGGGCGAAGACGCAAGACCCGAAAAACCCTTGGTCCTCCTATCCTCGCGGCGTTCTCTCAATCGGGGATAGCGAGGCTTTGCTTTCTCAGCGCAGTCGCTTGGCGCTTGGCGAGCGTCGTTTCGTCGAAATCCTTTATTAGCTCGTGGAACAGCCGGTACCAGTTGATCTCGGCCGACAAATGTAGGAAGACCGAACCGAGCCCGATTGCGGCCCGATCCATCAGCACGAATTCGCGCGGCGGGGCTACGCCGCCCAGTCGTCTGAGTTCCTTGTGCACCTTTTCGGCGACCCGCGCCCCGTAGACGCCCGAGTTGGTTTCCTCGATCGCGCGTTCGCGGTCCTCCATGAGGGGCGCGTAAACAAACCGCGCCCACATGTTCAGCGTGTCGATGAGCGGTTTCGAGAGGTTCTTGAAGCCCCATGTTTCATAGGCGAACACCGCGAGTGCCTCGTCGCGATTCTGGAGCGCCCAATAGAGATCGATGACCCCTCGCACAAACCGCGGATGAAAAACGCGGATGCACCCGAAATCGAGCAGATTGACGGAGCCGTCGGGGCGCACCGTGTAGTTGCCGAGGTGCGGGTCGCCATGAATGACGCCAAAGAAATAGAACGGCACGTACCAGGCGCGAAACATGTTGTGAGCGACCTTGTTGCGCTTCTCGGGCGGCCAAGCCTTGCACGCCATGAGCGCAGCACCGTCCAGCCAGGTCATCGTGAGAAGGCGTCTCGTCGATAGCTCGGCAATCACCTTGGGTACGCGAACGCCTTTCTCGGCCTTGAGCATGTCGTCGTATAGGCGCATATGGCGCGCCTCGCGGGCGTAGTCGAGTTCCTCCTTGAGGCGTTCGGCGATTTCAGCGTGGATATTCTTGGTCGAGATCGCCTTGTCCGTGCGTTCGTAGATCGAGAAGACGAGCTTGAGTTGGCGCAGGTCCGCTTCGACAGTCGAGGACATGTCAGGGTACTGGAGCTTGCAGGCCAAAGATGTGCCATCGAGTGCCGTGGCGCGATGCACCTGACCGAGAGAGGCAGCACGGGCTGCCGCGTGATCGAACGTTCCGAAGTGTGCTTCCCAATCGGAGCCGAGCTCAGCCGCCATGCGGCGACGCACGAACGGCCACCCCATCGCGGGCGCGTTCGCTTGTAGGGTCGAAAGCTCGGCCACGTATTCCTGGGGCAGCGCATCTGGAATGGTTGAAAGCAGCTGCGCCACCTTCATGAGTGGTCCCTTGAGGCCGCCAAGGGCGCTCGCAAGCTCGCTCGCATGCCGGCCGCGGTCGAGCTCCAGGCCGAGATATCGCTTGCCCGCGAGTTCT
>DASPOR010000079.1 GCA_035625915.1 Alphaproteobacteria bacterium
GTGGCCGATCAACACGACCTCAAAACCGCCCTCGGCATAGCGTTGGCCCTCCTTATGGACCTTCGCGACGAGCGGACATGTCGCGTCGATGACTGGCAGCTTGCGCGAACTCGCATCCTCCTCGACCTTTTGCGCAACGCCGTGGGCACTGAACACCGTGATCGCACCCGCCGGAACCTCATCGAGTTCCTCGACGAAAATGGCACCCTTTGCCTTCAGATCCTCGACGACACGCTTGTTGTGTACGATTTCGTGGCGGACATAGACCGGCGGACCGTAACGCTTGAGTGCGCGCTCCACGATTTCGATAGCACGCTCAACGCCTGCGCAGAATCCCCTTGGTTGGGCAAGCACGACTCGCATGAATACCCTCTTTTACTGATTTGCCCGCAGCCGAGGTTGAACCCCATATCTGCGCTTACCGCAAACGTTCGCAATCGGCCCACTCTCAACCGATCCCGATTGGAGCCGCGTGATAACACGAAACCTAACGGGACGCCAAACAAAAGCCCGGCATTTTCAGCACCCCATTACAATTCGGAGCGACGCAATCATTGATTTTCAAAGGCTTCTCTAATGATCTCCAAATTGAACGTCAATGTGCGGCCAGCCCATAAATTGTCGTCATCGGCAAGAAGTCAACCGCTTTGCGCCACTGATTTGACCGAAGGCCTTATCCTGACAACATTGTTATTTGTGCTTCTTCGAGGCATTGCATAGCTTTGCCGATGCCAAAATGCTGGCTGGCGCGCCAAGGCGGAGTTCCATCGCCAAGGTCCATGAATAGAATGACCGATCATGCGACGATATCTCGCAGCCTGCTCGAGGAGGACCCTGTCCCGATTGGTATATGGCTCGGATTTCTCGCCATGTGCGTCGGCATGTTCATGGCCATCCTCGATATCCAGATCGTGGCAAGTTCACTGCCTGACATCGGCGCCGCACTCCGAATCCCGCACGACCAATTAAGCTGGGTCCAGACAGCCTATCTCATCGCAGAAGTGATCGGGATCTCCCTTACCGGACGCCTCACGCGCCTCGTCTCGCTCGGCCGGTTGTTCGTTGCGGCAAATCTGGGCTTCACGCTCGCAAGTCTCGGCTGCGCTCTCAGCCACGGGTTCAGCGTTTTAATCGTCTTCCGCGTTATCCAGGGTTTCTGCGGCGGGATGGTGATTCCTATCGTATTCAACGCGGTCTTCGTCGTTTTTCCCGAACGCGCGCGCGTGTTGGCCACGACGGTCGCGGGCGTCTTTGCGATGCTTGCCCCCACGCTTGGACCTACAGTGGGCGGCTATATCACCGAGACATACACTTGGCATTGGCTGTTCCTCGTCAACCTCGCCCCCGGCGTTCTTGTTGCGATTGTGGCCGGCTGGCACATCCGTGCCGGACGGCCCGAGTGGAAGCTTTGGAAGCACCTCGATTATCTTGGAGTGGCGCTTTGCGCCATATTTCTCGCGGGCCTCGAAATCCTCCTGAAGGAGGGACCAACGCGAAATTGGCATGACGCCGTCGTGACGGCGCTCGTCGCGATCTGCATCGTAAGCGGGGGCCTAGCAGTCGTCCGGTGTCTTCGTCATCGCGAGCCGGTCGTGGCTCTCGCAATCTTCGGCGATCGTATTTTTGCGGTCAACGCAGGCTATAGTTTTCTTCTCGGCGCCGGTCTCTATGGATCGGTCTATTTGCTCCCGATCTTTCTCGGCTTCGTTCGACAGCACTCGCCCCTCGAAATCGGCGAGATCATGTTCGTGACGGGGGCCGCACAGCTTGCCGTGGCGCCCGTGGCGGCTTTCGCCGAAAAACGCGTCGACGCACGGTTGCTGATCTTTATTGGCTACGGGCTATTTGCCGTCGGCCTTATCGCGAACGGCTTTGCGACATACGAGACGGATTTTCGTGGCCTATTCTGGCCTCAAATCCTACG
The DNA here is from genome assembly GCA_035625915.1 of Alphaproteobacteria bacterium. Classification (NCBI taxonomy): domain Bacteria; kingdom Pseudomonadati; phylum Pseudomonadota; class Alphaproteobacteria; species Alphaproteobacteria bacterium. The sequence goes on from DASPOR010000079.1 coordinate 1,925, forward strand.
TGGCCTCGGGGTCATGCTGTGCCTTCTGCCGACCACCACTATGGCGCTCGAGCGACGGACGGGCGAGGCGCTCTCCGACGCCAGCGCGCTATTCAACCTGATGCGCAATCTCGGCGGCGCCATCGGCATCGCATTCGTGGACACGATTCTGGAACAGCGCGCACCGGTCCACATCGCTCAACTTGTCAACCGCCTTGAGGCCGGCGACCCGGGTGCTGCGCGTCTTGTCGGCTTGCCGCTCGAGCGGTTCCACAACATGCCTCTCGGCCCAATCGACCAGGCCACGAAGGACGTCGTCGCCCCGCTCGTCGAGCGAGCAGCACTCGTGCTTTCCTTCAATGAGGCATGGACAGCACTCGGCGTCGTCTTCGCCCTCTCCCTACTCGCCTTACCCCTCCTCCGACCGCAGGAAGGGGGCAGACCGGCCGTGTCGGCTCAACCGAGATAGCCGTTTTCACGAAACCACGTGATGGCGTCCTCAAGTGCGGCCCTCGCCGGTCGCGCGCGGTAACCGAGCACACGGATCGCCTTGTCGCACTTGAAGTACATGAGTTTCTTGGCAAGCCGCACGCCGTCCACGGTCACCGCGGGTTCATTGGTGCTTCGAGCGAGGCGCGCAAATCCTTCGACGATATAAGCGATCGGCAGGACGAGGTTATGGGGCAGCCGGACCTTCGGCGGCTTTCGCCCAACGATGCCGGCGACGGTCTCGAGGATCTTGCGCAGCGATAGGTTCTCCCCACCCAGGATATAGCGATCCCCGACGACACCATGAGCATGAGCGAGCAGATGTCCCTCGGCCACGTCGTCAACATGGACGACGTTGAGCCCCGTCTCCACGTAGGCGGGCATCTTGCCGCGCGCGGCCTGAACGATCATTCGCCCCGTTGGCGTCGGGCGCACGTCGCGCGGCCCGATCGGCGCCGACGGATTGACAATGACGACTGGCAGACCGGCATCACGGGCAAGTCGTGTTACCTCCGTCTCCGCAAGATACTTTGAGCGTTTATAATGGCCGATCATGTCGCTCAGCCTCGACGGCGTTTCCTCGTCCGCGGGCGAGCCATTCGGCGTCAGGCCGAGAGTCGCGACGCTGCTCGTATAGACGACGCGCGAAACGTCCGCCCGGATGGCGGCGAGCATGAGGTTGCGCGTGCCATCCACGTTCGTGCGGTAGATGCTGCTCGGATTTGGAACCCAGAGGCGGTAATCGGCAGCCACATGGAAGAGTGCCTCGCAGCCCTTGACCGCCGCGATGAGGGAATTCTCGTCCGTCAAGTCGCCCTCAGCTATTTCGCACGGCACGCCTTCGAGATTGCGCCGCGCGTGCGCCGGTCGAACGAGGGCGCGAACCTCGAAACCCGATTCGACAAGCCGACGCGCCACCGCCGAGCCGATGAACCCGGAGGCACCGGTGACGAGCGCTCTCATGGCAAGTCGAGAGACTTCATTCAGCACCGGCGTTCGCGCCGGATTGCTGCTTGGGAAGCGCTTCGAGCCTCGGAAAGATCTCGCGCTCGGCGCGCGCTACATCCTCGGGGAAATCGATCTCGATCCACGGTAAGCCGGCGACATCCTCGAAGCCGAAGTGCAGCTCACGTGGCCCCGACAGTAGATCGCCGAGAGCCGCCTCGAGCCACAACGAGGATCGGCCGTAATCGATATGGAGCCGCATCGCCTCGACCAGCCGTGCCGCCGCCTGGGGTGTGAGACGGACGAACCCCACCCACTCGCCAGCACATTCTTGAGACGTGGGCAGCCGCCGATCGAGTGTGACGATCGACCCATTGTCAACCCCGATTTTGACCGATTCATCGTCCTTTCCCGAAGTGCTGTCGAGCAAGAAACAATTGCCGTGCCGGCTTCCAAGAAGTGGTGCGAGAAGCCGGTGATCGTAAAGCACATCCGCATCCATGATGACGACGTCCTGCCCGCTCAACAGATGGGAGCGCAGCGCCCAAAGGCTGAGGATGCTGCCCGCACGAAAATGCGGATTGAATGTCGTTCCGACAAAGCCGTCGGTGTCGAGTCGGTGAAGCTCGGCCCCAATCGATTCGGCGCGATAGCCGGTCGCGATCTCGACCCGGTCGACGCCGAAGTGGCGAAGTATGGCGATATGGCGCCCAAGAAGCGACTCGTCGCCGAAGCGCAGGAGCGCCTTGGGGGGACGGGTCCCACCCTTGCCAAGCCGCTCGCCGATCCCTGCCGCCAACATGAGCGCGAGCATGAGCGCCTAGCGCCTGTCGCGTCGGTTACGGGCCTGTTCGCGCCAAGTGAGCAAGCACGGAAGGACGAGCAGCGTGCAAACGAGTGCAAGGGTTAGGCAAATGCCGAGCAGATATCCCATGCTCGCCGTACCGCGATGGCTCGACACCATCAGGCTGGAGAACGAGACCATGGTCGTGAGTGCGGAAAACAGCACGGCGCGCGGCGTGGATGTGCGCAGGAGATCGACCACACTCCGTGTCTCGCGATGTCGCAGAACGAGATAGATGCTAAACGCCACGCCGAGGCTGAAAAGAAGCGGAAGGGCAATGATGTTCGCGAAGTTGAATTTCAGTCCGGTAACGACGACGATGGCCACGGTGAGGGCCGCCGCAAGCGCGAGCGGCAAGAGGACAAGAATAGAGTCCCAAACGTTGCGCAGGACGACAATCAGTAACAGCGTTATGGCCACGAAGGCGATGACGCCCGCGGTCTCGAACGCGCCGATTACGAGCTTTCCACCCTCGAGTAGGAGCACGGGTGTGTCGGTCGCATCCGGCGTGATGTCGCGAACGGCACCCACGAAGCGGCGAAGGGCCGTTTCATCCGTGAGCATGTCGGCGGGAAAAACCTCGACGCGAGCGCGGCCGTCCGGGGTCACGTAGCGCGCTTTGATCTCAGGCGGAATTGTGTTGAGTGTCACCGGCCCCGCCTTCATCAAATCGACGAGGCCATCCAAACGGCCCGGCAGGTTTGCAACGATGGCCTCTTCAAGGCCCGCATATGCGCTGGCATCGCGTCCCGGTCCTCGGTCGAATTGCGCAAGCAGCGTTGCAAGCCTTCCTGCAGGTGCCGCGAGAGCGCCCGCCTTCGGCGAAGCCGCCATATCGCGCAGCTTTGCGATCAATTCGACCGTGGCTTGGCGACGTTCTTCGTTGGACGGAGGGGGCTTCGGATCCCCGCCATCAATCACCGGCGTGAGGAAGGTCGCCATCTGGTCGATCAAGGCGAGCTTGGTTTGCTGGTCCTGCGGCACAAAGGACGAAAGCGTTATGGTGCTGTCGACCTCGAGCAAACCATCGAGGCGCTTCGCAAGCGCATCCGCGGCGGCGAGGTTCGCTGTGACGACGTTGATTTCGTATGGTGAAGTGCTCGAGTCCCTGGTCAGGTCCAAATAGGCCTGAACCGACTCCGTCTTAGGATCCTTCAGATTGATGGGATCGAAATCGAAGCGCGCGTGCGGCATCGCCAAAAGCGAAATGAGGCCGAGTGCCAAGGCGCCGAGGCAAATTGCCCGCGCGTGGCGATCGAGGTAGTTCATGACGGCGGGCTCGGCGCGTTCCTCGGGTGCACGTGGCCGTGGCCGAAGCGGCATCACGGTAAGAAGTGCCGGGAGCAGCGTGAGGGTGGCGGCGAAGCCTATGAACATGCCCCCGCCCGCAATGATGCCAAGCTGCGAGAGGCCGGTATATTTCGTGGGCACAAATGCGAAGAAGCCGATGGCAGCGCAAAGGGCTGCGAGGCCGACCGCCACACCGGTTCCCGCCGCGGCATGCTCGAGTGCCTCGCGGATGCCGTTGTCCTGATCGATTCCTTCCTTGTAGCGCAGGCCGAACTGGATACTGAAATCGACGGCGAGGCCGATAAACAACACCGCAAACGCCACCGAAATCAGATTGAGATAGCCAATGGCGAGGGCCGCGAATGTTGCCGTCCAAATCAAGCTGAAGAGGAGCGTGGTGATGGTCGCGAAGACCAGTTTTGGAGAGCGGAGCCCCAGAAAGACAAGCACGGTGACGAGCGCAAGCGAGACGAGGCTTGCGAGGCCCACCCCGTCCTGCACGCTTTTTAGCTCATCTTCGTCCATGGCCGGCCCGCCGGTCAGCCGAACACTGACGCCGTGCTTGGGGTCGAGACCGAGTTCCTTTGCCGCCGCACGGACCGCTTTGATGGCGTGTTCAGCCGGCGACAGCGAATCGTAGGATATCCTCGGCTTTACCAGGACAATCTGCCGGCGGTCGGACGGCCGGTCGGGCAAGCCGGTCATGAGATCGCGCCAGCTCAGTCGCTGGGGCTTGCCTGCAAGGCGCGCCTCAACCGTGTCGCCAATCATCGTCAGCGGCCGTGTGAGCAGACCGGGGTCGACCTCCCCTTTCGTCACCGCCTCCGACGCATCGCCAAGCACGCCAAAGAGGCCGCGGAGGCTGCGATCCTCGACGAGCGCCCCAAGGAGCGGTTGCGCTTGGGCAAGTCGGTCGGAAAGATCCTGAAGCTCCTTTTTCTCAAGGAAGAGGAGGCCTTCCCGGCGGAAGAACGGATCGCCTTCGGGAGTGAAAATCTCTTCGAAGGTTCGCTCGTCCTCGTTCAGCTTCCTGACGAGCGCGTTCGCGGCATCCTCGGCTCGGTCGGGACTATCGGCTTCGATGACGACGGCGATATTGTCCACGAGCTGCGGAAACGCGGCCTCGAAGGCCCTCAGATTCTTGCGGTAGGTCAAATCGGTCGAGAGTAGCGCGCCGCTATCGGTATTCATGCCGAGATGGCCGGCGGTGTAATACCCGCCCGCGACGGTCAACAGTATCGAACCTGCGACAACCGCCTTGGCCCACCGGCGCGCACGCTCGACCCACCAAACGAGCGCTTGGGCCAAGGGCGAGCGAGATTGTATTGGCACCGGCTCAGGGGGCCTTTCCTCGGCCCTCGGCGTAATTTTCGGGGCCCTGGCATGTAATTGCGACAAGCTCATTCGCCGCTGGACTTGGCTGATTGGTGGGCTGGAGGCGATATATTTCCGGCACTTCCCCCGCCGTGGCATGGTCATATAGAGAGGCATCGTAGCCGGGACAAGTGCAATATTGCCGTAATAACGGCAATGCCGCGGCGAAAAAGCACGATATGTTCCAAACTTTGGACGACCGCGCTTGACAGGGAGCGCAACGATAGGGCACGTGAGCGCTGGGGCCGAAAACCAAAGGGACAAATGAAGAACATACGTTGCCGTGCCTGCCCGATCGGGTGTATCGGCAAGCTCGGTTAGCACAGCCCCTTTTAGAATGTCATGGCGGCAATCGCAGATTTTCTTTCCGACATCGTCGATGGGCTGAGCTGGGCGGCGTTCGCCCTTGCCCTTGGCGGCCTGGCATGGACCGTAATCGTCTTACGCGTCCAGGACTCCGATTCGCCGTTTTCGGGCGCCCCCGTTCATCGTGCAATCGATTTGATCGGCAAGGGCGCCTTGGTCCTGGCAATCGCACAGGTCTTAGAGCTTGCGGCGGACGCTTACATCCTTGACGCGACGATGGGTCGTTCGCCCTTTCCAGCCCTTTATGGTGCGGCCTTTTTTAGGGCAGGCAGTGCACGCGCCCTCCTAGCATTCGCTATGGCCGCCGCCGCGGCCTGGCTCGGCGCAGCACCTCACGACAAACGCAGATGGTGGAGCGTCAGTGCCTTCGGTCTTGCCATCGTGGTGGCGGGTGCGTGGCACAGTCATGGCCAAAGCCGTATTCACGACCGCGAATTGCTCATGGCGCTCACCACACTCCATTCCCTCGCCGGTGCTATTTGGGTGGGAGGCGTTCTCCACCTGCTCGGCTTACGAAGTCTCGCCAAGCGTGACGATCGGATTAGGCCCCTATGGCCTGTGGCGATCAGGCGCTTTTCGCTGTTGGGCATGGGTGCGGTCGGCACGGCGATCGCCACCGCGATTGTCCTCGCACTCTACTATGTGCGTTCTTTCGCCGGATTATTTGGCACCGGCTATGGTTCGATGGTCCTCGTGAAAATAGCTCTGTTTCTGACCGCACTCTGCTTCGCCGGGCTCAACTACCGCGCCGGCCGGCAGAGCGGCACTGGCCGGGACGGCGACGCAGTGTGGCGTGTGGTTCCGTTCTATGTCGAGGCGGAAACTTTCGTGCTTATTGCGCTGCTCATGGCGGCGGCGGCGCTGGCGCATCAGCCGCCAGCGCTCGATCTTACAAATACAGATGCCAGCATCGCCGAAGTTTTGCATGTATTCGTGCCCAAGGCGCCGCGAATCACCTCGCCCACGCATGCCGAAATGCCGACCGATCCGAACAATTTGCTTGGTCTCTCGAGGCAGGATCGCAATCTCGAGTCCGCATGGTCCGAATACAATCACAATGTGACGGGATTGGTGCTTGTCACGATGGCGGTGATCGCGTTTCTCTCGCGCTTGAAAGGTTTCGGTTGGGCGCGGCACTGGCCGCTTGGGTTCGTGCTGCTGGCGATCTTCCTGTTCATCCGAAGCGACCCCGAGACCTGGCCCCTCGGCGATGTGCCGTTCTTGAAAAGTCTGGCGGACGCCGAGGTGTTCCAGCACCGGGTCGCCATTCTGCTCGCTGCGGTCCTTGGCCTCATCGAGTGGCGTGCCCGCACCACGCGCCGAAAGGACGCGTGGCAGGCTTATGTTTTTCCCGTGCTCAGCGCATTCGGCGGTCTGCTGCTCCTGACCCACTCGCACGGTGCATTTGAAATCAAGCCGCAGTACTTGATACAAGTATCGCACACGGTCATGGGCCTGTTCGCCATGTTTCTCGCGATCGGACGCTGGCTGGAGTTGAAACTCGAGCCGCCGGCGTCCCGCTGGGCGGGGCTCGGGGCGACCGCGTCATTGCTCCTGATCGGATTCATACTTACCTTCTATCAGGAGCTGGGTACTGTCTGACGCGGCGGCGTTCGGCACGGGTGAAATTGCGCGACCTATGGTAGAAGGTTGACGGCCCCGATTCGGGGAGACACGCTATAATTCGAAAAATAGAAGGCCCTTTTGGGCCTGAACCAAGATCAACAAGTTGGCATGAGTACCGTGGGAATGTTTTTCAATCTAATCCGAACGCGCTACCGCGGCACGTTGGCGATCACTTGCATTCTGCTCGCATTCTCGACCTATGTCGGGCAGGTCCGCGCCGCAACTGAAACGCCCAAGCAGGTCGTCGAGGCGTATTACGCGACGCTGCTGGACACAATGCGGAACGGGCCGAAGCTCGGCTACAAGGGTCGCTACGATCGGTTGGCGACCGCAGTCGACAAGGCTTTCAATGTCACGGTGATGGCGCAGCAGAGTGTCGGCACCTTCTGGGATCAGATGACTGAAGCTCAACGCACAGAGCTCGTGGCGGCGTTTCGCAAATTCACGATCGCGAACTATGCGCACAGCTTCGACGACTACGCCGGCGAGCAGTTCCTTACAGCCGAAGAAAAAGAAACACCTCGGAAGGACGTGATCGTGTACACGACCCTCGTCAAGTCCGACGGCGACAAGGTGACGTTGAACTACCTGCTGCGCCAGGATGGCGGCGATTTCAAGATCATCGACATCTTTCTCGATGGTTCGATCTCCCAACTAGCCACACGGCGCTCAGAATATACCTCGATCATCCGTCAAAGCGGCATCGACGCGTTGATCGCTGCCATCGAAAAGAAAGCAGCAGATCTCGCCAACTAATGCGGTACCTACGAAGCTCGCTCTAGGCGGCTCGAAATATGACGATCAACTTATAAAGGTTCGGCTGCGTCAAATTCTCGCGCAACCGTACTTGACTTATCGACGCACAGCGTGGAGCTTCCCAACGCCTACACGGCAGGCTGAAGCATTCAGAGTCTTCTAGCCGTCTGCGCGTGTCGAGGCGGAGGGGAGAATTTGCATGCGATGGCCGACGTCCCTGTTTGTGATTGTGACGATTGCTTTGGTCGCATACCTCGGCGTCGGATCGGCGTCGGCCGAGCAGGAACGAGTTAGGATGACCCTGATTACGCCGGACGGCATCGGGGCAACGATCGGAACGATTCACCTGGTCGACACAAGGCTAGGATTGCGCCTCACTCCGCTCCTTAAAAGCCTCGATCCTGGCGCACATGGCGCCGGTATCCACGAAAACGCCGATTGCGGCCCAGGCCCCGTCGACGGCATTAACGCGGCCGGCGGTGCGGCAGGGCGCAGCATCGACCCGAACGATGCGAGCACCCCGAAAGGTACTGCGGACACGACGCGCCACGACGAGTTGCCGCTTTTCACTGTCGGCAATGATGGCATTGCGCGAACCGCCGTCACGGTTGAAAACCTGAAGCTCGCCCAACTCAAGGGGCGCACAATCGTGATCTATGCTCTCGGTGGCGCCAAGTCGGGCGCCGCTACACCAAGCGACGGAGCACGCGTGGCCTGCGGGATTGTTCAATAAGGCGCTGACGCCGCATCCGCGTCCAGCAACCGGCCCTCACGGGCACGCCGGTTCCATTCCATCATATTCCGCGGAATGCCGGTTTGCGCTTTTCCATAAAGGCACGGTAACCCTCCTGGTAATCTTCGCTTGCGGCGGTTACAAATCCTTCATCGAATTCCTCAGCACTCAAGGGGCGCGAATCGAGTAGCCGTCGCGCGAACTTCTTGTGATAGCGATTTGAGAGCGGCGCGCCGTCGGCAATGCGCCGCGCAGTCGCGTACGCTTCTTTCTCGACATCGCGATCCGCGACCACGCGGGTGACAAGCCGCTTCTCCTTCGCCTCGGCGGCGCCGAACACGCGGCCTTCGAGCAAGATTTCAAGCGCTGTGGCGCGCCCGACGAGATCGATGAGTGCCGTGATTTCGGGATAGGCCATGATGACGCCGAGCCGGTTGATCGGCACACCGAACCGGCTCGACTCGCCGCAAATACGAAGGTCGCACATCACCGCGAGCTCGAGCCCGCCACCGACGCAAATTCCGTTGATCATGGCGATGGTCGGGTGGCGACAATCGGCGATGCTGCCCATGGTCTTGTGCATCACAGCGCCGTAGGCACGCGCCTGCTCGAAATTAGCTCGTTCAGCCTTGAACTCGGCGATATCGGCGCCGGGTGCGAAGGCCTTGTCGCCAGCGCCACGCAGGACGATGCAGCGTACCTCGCGATCCCGGTCGAGGAGCCTGAAAGCATCCCCAGCCGCCTGCCACAACGCCTTGGTGAGCGCGTTCAATTTTTCGGGACGATTCAAGACGACGGTCGCGACGTCGCCGTCGCGTTGGATGAGGACGAGCTCGGACATTGCAGGACCTTTCTTGGCGATCGACCGCGCAAGATTAGCAGCGCCAGCTCCATTGACAAGCATGCGGTCGACGCGAAACGCCAATCGGGGGCCGTTCGCCTCGCTTTGCCGCCACGACCTCCGACGCCCGGCGATTGGGCCAGCTAAACCCTTCCCTCCGACGCTTTTCGGCCTTAACGTGCCCGCGGCGGATGCATGGAATGGTGGAGCATGGCAATGGGTGCTTCGAAGGACGAGCCCAAGCACGATTTGGCGGCCAGCTTGACTGCGCGCATTCTCCTCGAACTCAAGGCCGTCAACTTCAGCCCGGACAAGCCGTTCACGTTCACGTCCGGGCGAAAGTCGCCGGTCTACATCGATTGCCGCAAGCTCATCTCTTACCCCCGCGCCCGCGCGCGGCTTATGGACCTGTCCGTCGATCTCATCGAAAGCAGGATCGGCGTCGCGTCGTTCGATGCGGTCGCCGGGGGCGAGACTGCGGGAATTCCGTTTGCCGCCTGGATTTCCGAACGCATGGCGCTCCCAATGCTCTATGTCCGCAAGAAACCCAAGGGCTTCGGACGCATGGCCCAAATCGAGGGCGACATGCCCGAGGGCAGCCGCGTGCTGCTTGTCGAGGACTTGGCGTCGGAGGGCGGGAGCAAGCTCCTCTTTGTCGAAGCGCTACGCAACGCGGGTGCCCAAGTTGCGCATAACTTCGTGCTCTTTCATTACGGCATATTCCCGGGCTCGATTGCACGGTTGGCAGATGCCGGCATCACGCTCTGGTCGCTCGCGACGTGGTATGACGTTATCGCTGTCGCCGAAGCCGAGGGTTATTTCGACCGCGACCAGCTTTTGAAGGTGCGCACCTTCCTCGACGATCCGGAGGGTTGGGAAGCCTCCCACGCACGCACCGAGCGGGCGTCTTGAGTTCGACATGAAACACGGCGATCGGAACCGCGACACGAAGCCAATTCACGACGGGGCGCATACCGATTTTCGCGGCGAGATGTCTTACGGCGACTATCTGCACCTCGATGCGCTGCTCGATTGCCAAAGGCCCCTCACCGACCGTCACGACGAGACCCTCTTCATCGTCATTCACCAGGCGAGCGAGCTTTGGATGAAGCTCGCTATCCACGAACTCAAGGCCGCGATCGGCTGCCTGCGGCGTGACGAGCTTCGGCCCGCGTTCAAGATGACCGCGCGCGTATCGCGTATCCAAACCCAACTCATCCAATCGTGGGACGTTCTTTCGACGCTGACGCCCGCCGACTATTTGACCTTCCGGGCCGCACTCGGCCACTCGTCGGGCTTTCAGTCCTTTCAATACCGAACGATCGAGTTCCTCCTCGGTAACAAGAATGCGGCGATGATCGACCCGCACCGACATCGCGCGGATCTCGTTACGTCCCTCGAACGGGTGTTGCGCGCACCGAGCCTCTACGAAGAGGCGATCCGCCTCCTTCATCGGCGCGGTTTCGTCATTGCACAAGATGTGCTCGCGCGGGATTTCTCGACCCCCTATCGAAGCGATCCGAGCGTTGCTGCAGCCTGGCTCGAGATCTATCGCGACACGGAACGATATTGGGACCTTTACGAGCTTGCGGAGGAATTGGTCGACCTCGAGGATTCGTTCCAGCAATGGCGCTTCCGACACGTGACGACGGTCGAGCGGATCATCGGCGGCAAGCCCGGTACCGGGGGTACCGCGGGTGTGAGCTATCTCAGGAGGGCGCTCGATATCCGTTTTTTCCCCGAACTTTGGGACGTGAGGACCGCGCTCTGACCCATTGGGATCGAGTGCGCGAGGCGGCAAAGGAGAGGACGAGCATGGCGCAGGACAAAGTCGCTATCGTGACGGCCGCCGGCCGAGGCATGGGTGCGGCCATTGCGGTCGAACTCAAGGCGCGGGGCTGGAAACTTGCTCTCATGTCTCCCTCGGGGGGTGCGGAGGGCCTCGCCCACGGACTCGGCGCCCTTGGACTTACCGGCTCGGTCACAGCGCCCGCCGACCTCGAAAGGCTCGTCGAGATAACCCTCGACGCCTATGGGCGGATCGACGCCGTCGTCAATAATACGGGCCACCCACCCAAGGGACCGCTTCTCGAAGTGTCGGACGCCGAGTGGCACACCGGACTGGACTTGGTGTTCCTGAATGTCGTGCGCATGGCAAGACTGGTGACGCCGGTCATGCAAGCGCAGGGTGGTGGCAGCATCGTCAACATCTCGACTTACGCGGCAATCGAACCGGCAGCCACCTTTCCCGTCTCGTCCAGCCTGCGCGCCGCCCTCTCGGCCTTCACCAAGCTCTATGCCGATGCCCACGCCAAGGCCCACATTCGGATGAACAATCTCCTCCCCGGCTTCATAGACAGCTATCCCGAGGACGCAGCCCTCCGCAGCGCCATACCGATGGGCCGTTACGGTTCGGTCGCCGAGATCGCCAAGACCACGGCGTTTCTCGTCTCCGATGACGCAAGCTACCTAACCGGCCAGAATATTCGGGTCGATGGCGGCCTTACTCGATCGATCTAGCGAAAAAGCGTCGCTGCGAGCGTCATCCGTCCATGTCGCGAATTCCAATCGCCGTCGTCCTTGCATTCATCCCGTTCGCTTTCGGCGCCGCGACGCTTGCCCTCGGCATGGACGCGAACTGGGATCTGCGGAACTATCACTACTACAACGCCTATGCCTTTCTCACGGGGCGCGAAAACTACGATCTCCTCGTGGCGCAGGTTCCGGCATTTTTCAATCCGACAATCGACGTGCCATTCTTTGTGACGGCCGAGACGTGGCCGGCAAGGGTCGTCGGCTTCCTGCTCGGAACCGTGCAAGGGCTCAACGTCCTGCCTCTCTACGGGGTTGCTTATCGCACTCTGCGCATCGAGCCCGAACAACGGCGGAAGTGGATCGCGGCAGCCCTCGCTCTCCTCGGGATGGTTGGCGCCGGCGCTTTGTCGGAGCTGGGAACGACTTTCTACGACAACGTCGTCAGCCTCGGGCCGCTCACGGCACTTTGGCTTGTCGTGCGGCGACCCGATCCGATTTTGCGTGGTACTGCAAGGGCGGCAGCACCGCATTTGCTTTTGGCGGGCTTCATCGCTGGCATCGCGGTCGGCTTGAAACAGCCCGCGGTCATCTGGGCGATCGGACTTTGCTGCGCCTTTCTTTTCGTGCCGGCACCGCCCGGGCGCCGGCTTGCGCGTGCTATCGTTTTCGGCGTCGGCGTGCTGGGCGGGATAGGACTGAGCGACGGATTCTGGATGCTTCACCTCTGGCGCAGCTACGGCAATCCGACCTTTCCTTTTTTCAATCAGATCTTCCGCTCGCCGTGGGCGCTCCCCTTCGATTACCGCGACGTCTTTTATTTTCCGGATAGCCTCTCCGCGCGCATTTTTTTCCCCTTTGCCTATCTCCAGGACCCGCATCTCACCGCCGAGGCCGATTTTCGCGACCTCCGCATCCTCATTTGTTTTGTGGCAGTACCTCTCGCGGGGGTCAGTGTCGCATACCGCAAGTTGAAGGGCGTGCCGAGTTCGGGCACAGTCGCAGCGCCGCTTGAAAGCGGTTATCTCTTGATCGCCTTGGCACTCGCCTACCTCGCGTGGGTGATCATGTTCTGCATTTACCGCTATCTAATGATATCCGAGATGCTTGCTCCCCTTGCGATCGTGCTTGCGATCGCGCTGTTGCCGATTTCCGGGCGGGCAATCTCGGCGACGTCGGTGGCACTACTGGCGCTTGCCGTTCTTACAATGAAGGTGCCGGATTGGGGCCGTGTGCCTTGGACCGAGCGGTGGGTTACGGCAACCCCACCCAAGATCGAAGACCCTGCCCGGACGATCGTTCTCATTACGGGGCACGAGCCGCTTTCATATCTCATCCCGACGTTTCCACCCGCTGTGCGCTTCTTGCGCATTCATGGCGGCTTCACCGGACCTTATGAGCCATCCGTCCGTTTCAACGCCGAAATGAGACGGATCGTTGCGACGCATCGCGGGCCGATCAAGGCATTGTACAACCCGAACGAGACTGCCTTCGCCAGGAAGTACCTCGCCGACTACGGGCTTGCAATCGACCCCACCCAGTGCCAGACAGTGCCGTCCAACATCGGCTATTTGCCCTATTTCTTCTGCGACGTGACGCCTTCCGGTTGACGCTCGATTTCGAACATCCAGTCGAGCGCTGACCTATCGTGCCATCGTCTGCTCGACCAACTTGACCCAATAGCTCGCACCGATGGGCAACACGTCGTCATTGAAATCGTAATGTGGATTGTGAAGCCCGCACCCACCTTCGGCGGGGCCATTTCCGATCCAGACGTAGCAGCCGGGCTTTTTCTGAAGCATGAAGGCAAAATCCTCGGAGCCCATGCTGGGAATGGGGTCGCGGATGACGTTGCTTTCACCGACGATCTCGGCGGCCGCGGACGCAGCCCGCTCGGTTTCCGTCGCACTATTGACCGTCGGGGGATAGCGCCGCTCGTAGCGGAGCGTCATTCGCGTCCCGAGTGCTGCGCAAACACCCTCCGCGACACGGCGAATCGAAGGCTCGATCGTATCGTGAACCTCGGGGCGAAAAGCCCGGCAAGTGCCGCGCAACACGATGTCGTCCGGGATGACGTTCCAGGTGTCTCCGCCGTGGATCTGCGTGACCGAGACGACCACCGCGTCGATCGGGTCGGTATTGCGGCTTGCGATCGTTTGCAACGCCGTCACGATCTGTGCGGCGGCGACAACCGGGTCCACCCCTCGATGGGGCATGGCAGCGTGCGACCCGCGCCCGGAGACAGTAAGCTCGAAGATATCGAAAGCCGCCATCATCGGCCCCGGCCGGACGGCAATCGTGCCGACCGGCTGCCCCGGCCAATTATGCATGCCATAAACGGCCTCGACGGGAAATTTGTCGAACAGCCCTTCCTCGAGCATGACCCGAGCGCCACCCTCGTTTTCCTCGGCAGGCTGAAATATCACGTGCACGGTGCCCGCGAAGTTGCGCGTCTCCGCGAGATAACGCGCAGCGCCGAGCAGCATCGTCGTGTGCCCGTCATGGCCGCATGCGTGCATGCGCCCGGGGTTCTGGGAGCGATGCGAAAAATCGTTCTTCTCCTGAACGTGGAGGGCGTCCATATCGGCGCGCAACGCAATCGAGCGGCCGTTGCCTCGACTGCCCTGGATGGTTCCAACCACGCCCGTGCCGGCGAGCCCGCGATGAATCGGAATACCGAACGACTGGAGCGTCTTCGCGACGAAATCCGATGTTGCACGCTCTTCGAACGCGGTCTCCGGATGTGCGTGGATATGATGACGCCATGCGGTCATGTCCGGCTGAAATTCAGCGATACGGTTGATGATGGCCATTGGGGCTACAACCCTCTGTTGGTGAGAACCGCCGAGTCTAGCGGCATCGGTTTCGCGTGTCGAGCGCGGGGCGAGATGCGCGTTACGTCGTCGGGGGCATTGCGGTCAGAGCGGGAAGTGCCGCGAGATTGGCTTCGACCGACTGCAATGGTGGCATCGAGGATTGAGCACCCTGCGCGAGGCATGCAAGGCCGGCACCCACGCTCGCGCGACGCAGGGCATCCTCGATGGAACATCCTCGATCGAGGCTCGCCGCCAGGACACCTACGAAGGCGTCGCCCGCACCCGTCGTGTCGACGGGCTCGACTGGGAGCGCTGGAACCAGCAGGCGACCGCCATTTGTAAAAATTGCCTCGCAGCCTTCGCGCCCCCGCGTCACGATGATCGTAAGTCCGTCGCGGGCAGCGAACGCGCGGCCTTCTTTGACAAGGTCTTGCGGGTTTTTGAGAGCCGCCGCCTCGTGCTCGTTAAGCACAAGGATGTCGACATGGTCGAGTAGTGTCGGCGGGAGAAGTCCGGCAGGGGCGAAGTTCAAAATGACACGGCAACCGGCAGCCTTGGCGCGCTTGGCGAGCGCCGTACTCTCTTCGATCGGCACCTCGCATTGCAGGACGAGGGTCGTCGCCGGGCCGAGCAGCGAATCCGGCACCTGGGCGGCGCGTGCGCCAAGATTTGCACCGCTTCCAGCGACGATCGCATTTTCGCCACTGGGATCGACCACGATGGCCGCACACCCGGTCGGCGCGCCAACGCGGGCAACGTGGCTCGCGTCCACCCCGTTTTCGACCAGTGCGGCGCGCGCCAAGGAGCCGAACGTATCGTCGCCGACCGCACCCGCCATGATCGTCGGAGCACCTGCTCGCGCGGCGGCGACGGCTTGATTGGCGCCCTTTCCCCCCGGCAAAACCGCATAGGACGGTGTGAGCAACGTAACACCCGCGCGCGGAAGCGATTCGCACGCAAACACAAGATCGATATTGAGCGAACCGAAGACCAGGATCACACCCGTAAGGTTAACACTGCAAATCGATCCTGTATAACGCCGCGCCCATGAAGGCACAGGCGTGTTGAAACCTTGCCAAATCGCGCGGCATGACCCACCTCTCTTCCCGCGGGAGGCGGCCGATCGCGACCTGATCCAACTTGCACGGGAAGGGCGTCCGCTTGTGCCGCCAGATGCACTCGGGCACAATATGTGACGGGCGCTCGCCGCGAACGCGAGCGTGGAGGTTTGTGGAATGTATCGCGACAAGACCTTGATTCCGACCGAGGCCATCCGCCTTTGCGCCCTGGGTTTGTTGGCAGACGGACCGCAAACCTACGCCGAAGTCGCCTCCGCGGTGCGCCATTTCGCGAGTCGGATCATGGGACCGTCCCTCGACATCCTCGGGACCTCGATCGAGCTTTTGCGCCTCGAAGGTCTCGTCGAGCCGGACGGTGTGGCAGACCCGCCCGACAAAACGCGGCTTCGCATCACCGAGGCTGGGCGAGCGGAACTCTTGACACTGCTGAAGAGCCGTGTGCGAGCACCGCTCGACGATCTCAACAAGCTCGTGACCGCGCTCAAGCTGCGCTTCTTCCATTTACTTTCGGGTGCCGAGCAGCGCGAGCAACTCGATCTTCTGATCGAGGCGACCGAGGGCGAGATCAATCGGCTCGCCGATCTACGCGCCTGCAGTAGGCAAGGCTGGCTTGCGCGCTGGCTCGACCACGACATCGCTCAGCTTCAAGTCCGTAAAGGCTGGTTCGAAAGCCGCAGGCTCGAATCCAAGCTCCAGGAGAAAACAAGCGGGACGAAGCCGCTCTGAATGTCGAAACCTCTGTGCCGATTAGGACGGTTTCGAATTCAATCGATCACGCTCTAGAGAAGGTGCTGCCCGCCGGTTACGAAAATCTCCGTGCCGGTCACGTAGCTGAAATCGCCCTCGCAAAGCTGAAAGACGACGCTCGCGACCTCCTCGGGCTTTCCCATGCGATGAAGCGGAATGCGCGGGATCAAGCGGTCGTAATCCGGACCGATCATCGCGGTCTCGATTTCCCCAGGGGCGACGGCGTTGACCCGCACGCTGATCTCGGCGAATTCGACCGCCATCTCGCGCGTCAGTGCTGAAAGTGCGGCCTTGGATGTGGAATAGGCCGAACCGGCAAAAGGATGAATTGCGTGACCGGCAATCGAGGTGACGTTGACGATCGACCCTTTACCTTTCGCGAGTGCGGGCGCCAATCCGCGCGAAAGGGAGAGGGGTGCGAAGAAATTCAGCTCGTACACCCGCCGCCACTCGGCCAAATCGCCATTGAGGCAACCGAGACGTTCCTTGAAGGGGGCCTTCGGCGATATCGCTGCGTTATTGACAAGGGCGTGAAGGGCGTCGCCGCCAAGGATTGCGAGTGTTTCTTTTGTGAAGGCCTCCACACTCGACGGCTCCTCGAGATCGGCGACGATGTGGTGCGTCCAATTCGGATCGCGCTTGCAGTCTGGAGGCACGTCCTCCCGGCTGCAAGTGACGATACGCCAACCCTCGTCGGAGAAGCGCTTGACGGTGGCGTGCCCGATCCCCCGGCTCGCACCCGTGAGCACCAACGTCTTGGTCGCGACCGAGGCATGCGATGTAGCGTGCCCCCTCGGCTTGGTTTGGGATATGGCATGAGACATGACGGCGAGTGTAGCGGAAATCGGCCGTAACGCTAATGTCGCAAATACGGCGCGTCCTCATCGACTGTCCGTGCGCGCCAGGGGCTGATTTCCTGACACGCCAGCCCGACGACCGGCCCGCCCCTGCCTCAATGGGCAAGCAGGACCGGAAGTTTTGCGTCATTGAGCACGGCACGCGTGGCACCGCCGAAAATCGTCTCGCGCATTCGGCTATGCCCATAGCCGCCCATGACGATGAAATCGGCCTTGGCTGCGGCCGCCTCGTCGACAAGCTGTTCACCGACCGGCCAGCCCTTGAGTGCCACATGCTTTTGTTCGGCCCGGATGCCGTGATGGCCGAGCCAATCCGCAAGGGCCTCGACCGGGGGGTCGACCGGCACCTCCTTGGCACCAGAGAGAATGAGAACGCGCTCCGCCTGGGCGAGGAGTGGCAGGGCGGCGGTTGCGGCGCGCGCTGCCTCGGCGCTTCCGTTCCACGCGATCGCGATCGTCTTGCCGATGGTGTCGCGCCTTTCGGCCGGCAGCAACAAAACGGGGCGTCCTCCATCCATAAGTGCTGCCTCCAGGGTAAGGCGCCAATCGATATCGCTGCCCTCGGGCACACGTCCCATCACCACGAGATCGTGGACGCGCGCGCGCGAAGCCACTTCGTCGGGCATCCGCCCGACAATGGCCGTGAAGCGTGCCCCCGCCTTGGCGCCCGACGCCACGACCTTGGCCGCCCGACAAGCGCTGTCGAAGAGGCTATGCGCCGTCTTGGCACGCGTTTCCCCCTCCCGCTCGGCCATCGCCATGATATCTGCGACCACGGGCCCCGCCGCGCCTTCGCCCAGCATTCTGAGAGCGTCTCGCGGATCTGGCTTCACATGCAGCACGTCCACGAAGGCACCGAGCTTTCGCGCGAGCGTCAATCCCGTAACCAGCGCGCCGTCGGTCGTCTCGTAGCCCGTGATCGGAGCTAAGATACTCTTGATCGCCATCGACTCCTCCATAGGCCCGGTTGCGAGAGATGACTGTTTCCCCGAGATTACTGCCAGGGGGCGCAACTTGCGTGATCTAGATCAATGAGTGGCGCCGGCAATGCCGAGCCTGCTTCGAACAAGTTCGAGCGCCTCCGGAAGAGTACCGCCAACGTCGATTTTGCCCCATCTCATAGGACCCAGCGAATACTGAAGCTGGCGGTGCAAGACCGCAACCGTTGCATCCGAGGCGTCGTTGTGCCGGCCGGTTATCCTCGAAGTAAGCACTTCGCTCGGTGCTTCGAGCCATAGTCCATCGAACCGGACCCCGCACCCACTTGCGACGGCCTCGATCGAACGCCGCTCCTCGGGCCGAGCGTACACCGCATCGGTAACGACGGCATGCCCCGCCGCCAGGGCCTCCCGCGCACGCACGGCGAGGGTCGTGTAGACCCGCTCGGTTATTTCCGCCGTATAGGCTTCGGGACCGAGCCGTTCGAGTGGTGCCACGCCGATAAGCTGCTTTCGGATCACGTCGCTGCGAAGCACGATCGCACCTGGTGCAGGATCGATGCTCGGTGCTGCTTCGCGCGCGAGGGTCGATTTCCCGCTCCCCGACAGCCCGCCGATCGCCACGAGCCGAGGTGCGTGGGGCGCTGCATATTGCAGAGCGAGACCGAGGTAGGGCTTCACCTCCGCGAGAAGCTGCCGTGAGGCGAGGGCATCGGATTGCGCCGATGCCATGGCAACACCTACGACGGCGCGAACAGCCGCACGCGCTGAGAGAAAGAGCGGCAGCGTCGCAAGGCCCGAGAGATCGCCGAGGCCGTCAAACCGGGTGCCCTCCGAGAAATAACGGTTGAGCACGAGGTTGGCAAATTTGCGCAGGCCCAGGCGATCGAGGTCCATAAGCAGGAACGCCAGATCGTATAGTACGTCGATGCAGGAGAGGCGTTCATTGAATTCGATCGCGTCGAAGAGTACCGGTCTTCCGTCGATGGAACAGATGTTCCGCAAATGGAGGTCGCCATGGCAATGACGCACAAGGCCGCGCACGCGTCTCGATTCGAGTAATGGTCGCACGCGTTCGAGTGCAGCGTCACTTGTCGTTCGCAATCGCGCCACGGCGTCGGGCGGAAAGCACTCTCCCGCTTCTCGCAAACCTTGATCGTTGTCGGCAATCACACGTGCAAAATCCGCGGCGTTGCCTTGATCGGGCCGACGCTCGGCGCTCTCATGAAAGCGCAAGATCGCATCGGTGAGTTCGGTCATGAGATTTGCGTCGAGTGCGCCGCGTTTGGCGAGCCGGTCGAAGAGCAAGGATTGATCGAAACGCCGCATCACGACGACCCAGTCGACCGTTTCTCCGACGCCGCCGACGGCAAGCGCACCGGATGCCGCGCGGACGATCGGCTGAGCGCCCAAATAAAGCCGAGGTGCCGTGCGCAAATTAAGCCTTACCTCAGCCTCGCACGCCCGCCTGCGCAGCTCTACCGTGGAAAAGTCCATATAAGGGAAACGCACTGCGCGCTTAAGCTTCAATGCCCGCTCCCCGACAAGGATGACGACAGCGCCGTGGGTATCCACGCGCGTCACCGAAGCGCCACCATGACTCCGTGGGTCGGCGAGGAATGCGATCGCTTCGCTCTGATCTTCGACCACGTGGCTCGGCCTGCGCATATCGGCCGTCCTCAAATCTTGCCTGCGTCGTAAACTGTCTCCCGCCTGACGCGGCTACGGTCAGCGCTCGGCGTCGCCTCGCCCATACACGGCCAACGGGGCCATTTCCCGGCTGAATGTTTCCGGCGGTCGGCGGATTTAGCGCGCATACTCCCGGCGCAGTTCGGGAATGCCAGCGGGATCCTCGTGGATGATTACTTCTGCGCCTGGGAAGGCTTCTAGAAGCCTTGCCTCGACCGAATCGGAAATCTCATGGGCACGCGCGAGCGTGATGTCCGGATTCATTTCGAGGTGAAGTTGTATGAAGAGCGTTGGGCCGGCGGAGCGGGTGCGCAGATCGTGCATTGCGACCACGTGCGGATTTTCTGTTACGATCTCCTTGATACGAGAGCGGGCATCGTCGCGCAGCTCTCGGTCCATGAGCTGATCGAGTGATTTTCGCGATATCTGCCAGGCGCTGGCTACGATGAATGCGGCGATGCCGATGGCGAATATCGGATCCAGGATGTGCCAGCCGAACTGCATCCCGAGAAAGAGCGATATCAGCACGCTGCCGTTGACCAGCAGATCGCCGAAGTAGTGAAGCGCATCGGCGCCGATCGCAACGGAACCGGTGGCGCGCACGACGTAGCGCTGAAAACTGACCAGGCCGATCGTGACCACGATTGAAAATGCCATCACGGCCATGCCGATGGCGCCGTTATGCACCGGTTGGACGTCAAAGAGGCGATGGCCGGCCTCGAATATCAAGAACACCGCCGAGCCGGCAATGAACGCGGACTGGCCAAGCCCGGCGAGCGACTCCGCCTTGCCGTGGCCGAAACGATGCTCTCGGTCGGCCGGCGTCAATGCGTGGCGCACGGCGAGCAGATTGATGATTGAAGCTGCAGCGTCGAGTAGCGAATCGATCAGGGTCGAAAGCAGAGCAACCGAATCGGTCACCAGAAAGGCGGCGATCTTCGCGACGATCAGCACGGCCGCGGCAGCCACCGAAGCATGGGTTGCCGCGGTCATCAAGCGCGCGTTCCTCGTGCTCGTAACCGACGCTTGGATCATCGCGCAATCGCCTCCTCAGCGATCAAGGATCAAGGATAGAGCCGCTCGGTCCGCCAGCCATTCCCTTGGCGCCGATAGACGACGCGCTCGTGCAATCGAAAGGGGCGCTCACGCCAGAATTCGATGCGCGACGGTGCGACACGAAAGCCCGACCAATAGGGCGGGCGCGGCACTTGGCCGAAGCCGTATTTTGCCGCGTATTGAGCCACTTTTCGCTCGAGTTCGAAAATCCCTGCAAGCGGTCTCGATTGCTGGGAAGCCCAGGCGCCAATCTGGCTTTGCCGATGCCGCGTCGCGAAATAGGCGTCCGCCTCCTCGGCGGAGACGGGCATGACTGTCCCTTCGATACGCACCTGGCGGCGCAGGGACTTCCAATGAAAGCAAAGTGCGGCATGCGGGTTCTCCACGAGTTCGCGTCCTTTTCGACTTTCGGTGTTCGTGTAGAACACAAAGCCCGCCGAATCGACATCCTTAAGGAGCACCATGCGTGCCGAGGGCACACCACGGGCGTCCGCCGTGGCCAGCGCCACGGCGTTGGCGTCTGAAGGCTCTCCGGTCTCGGCTTCCTTCAGCCATTGGCGGAAAAGCTTTATCGGATCCTCGGACGAATTTTCGTTCATGACACGTTCAACACGATTTCTCTGGCTAGGTGCGGCAACGCGCCGCGTTTGATATAGATCGCGATCCACCATCCTGCCTGACAAATGCTGCATTTCCGGCGAGCATTCGTCGCCTTGTCCGCCGCGCTTTTCGGGAGCGCAGCATAGGTCGAAGGCGGTCTTGTCGTATTCCGACAGGTCCGCTACATCATGACCGATATCGCCCTGGCCCGGAAGGGTTCGGGATTAGCGGCAACAAGCGAGGTTCGTTGATGACATTCAAAAATATCACCGTTGCGGCAATGATAGTTCTTAGTCTGGCCGCCTGCACTCAAGGACCGAACGGTGAGACCGAGACCCCGCTCGGCGGAACGAAGCAGACGGTCGGCACGATCGGGGGGGCAGGCGTTGGGGCCTTGATCGGCAATCAGATCGGCCACGGCTCAGGCAATGTGGCGGCCACCGTGGTAGGCGGCCTGCTCGGCGCCTTCGTCGGAAGCGAGATCGGCAAGTCTCTAGACCGCGCGGACCAGCTGGCGATGCAGCGCACGACCCAGACGAGCCTCGAAACGACTCCTATCGGCCAGTCGAGCGCTTGGCAGAATCCGGATACGGGCCATTCGGGCACCGTAACGCCCGTCAGAACTTACCAAACGGACGCAGGCCAGTATTGCCGCGAGTTTCAGCAAACCGTCACGATCAGTGGCCAAACGCAGCAAGCCTACGGCACCGCCTGCCGGCAGCCAGACGGAAGCTGGAAAATAGTCAGCCAATAGGCTTTCGCCGGGCCATCCCATCCAGCCGTTTCCCGTGTCGGGGAGCCTTGCCCCAAGGCCGATCCGGTGCAAGCCGGATAGCGAGGCAAAAGTCGCGGTTTCTTGAGAAGTGTCTGATGCGATTGAATTCCCGCGTCGGCGGGAGGTCGCTTTGACCCCCTCGAGCTTTTGTGTAGGATGCGCCGGCCCGGTAAGTCATTCCTGTAATTCACGCAAAGGGCAGCGAAAGGGGCGACAATGACCCAAGCAGCGTCACTAATGAACGGCAAGCGCGGTCTCGTCATGGGCGTGGCGAACGACCGGTCGATGGCTTGGGGTATTGCCAAGACACTCGCAGCGCACGGTGCGGAGCTGGCGCTCACCTACCAGATCGACCAGCTCGAGCGGCGCGTGCGTCCGCTTGCCGAATCGGTGAATGCGCCACTCGTGCTGCTTTGCGACGCGATGGACAGTGCGAGCTTGGATGCCGTGTTCGATGCGATGGCGAGTCGTTGGGGTTCCATCGATTTCATCGTGCATGCGATCGCCTTCTCCGACCGCAATGAGCTGACGGGCAAATACGTCAATACGAGTAAGGACAATTTCGTCCAGACGATGCTGGTCTCCTGTTATTCGTTCACCGATATGGCGCGTCGCGCCGCACGACTGATGCCCCAGGGCGGGAGTCTCCTGACGCTGAGCTATTACGGTGCGGAGAAGGTCATGCCCCACTACAACGTCATGGGCGTGGCCAAGGCAGCACTCGAGGCGAGCGTGCGCTATCTGGCTGTCGACCTCGGCGGACAGCAGGTTCGCGTGAATGCCATTTCGGCAGGACCTGTCAAGACGCTGGCGGCTTCGGGCATCGGCGACTTCCGCTACATCCTCAAGTGGAACGAGCATAACGCGCCCTTGAAGCACAACATCACGACAGACCAGGTCGGCGGGGCCGCACTCTATTTGCTGAGCGATCTCGGCGCCGGCGT
Organism: Alphaproteobacteria bacterium; assembly: GCA_035625915.1. Taxonomy (NCBI): domain Bacteria; kingdom Pseudomonadati; phylum Pseudomonadota; class Alphaproteobacteria; species Alphaproteobacteria bacterium. The sequence continues at coordinate 25,201 of DASPOR010000079.1, forward strand.
GACAGGCGAGATCCACCATGTCGACGCGGGATATCACGTCGTCGGAATGATGGCGGTCGACGCGGTCCCCGCCATCAAGGAACTTCTACAGACCGTCAAGACCACCCTATGACGGAAGCACCGATGCGCGGGGATGCTTCATAATGCCCGGCAACAGCTTCGGACACGCATTTCGCTACACGACTTGGGGCGAAAGCCATGGCCCCGCGATCGGATGCGTGGTCGATGGCGTGCCGCCGCGTATTCCGCTGGCCGAAGCAGATATCCAAAAGTGGCTGGACAAGCGCCGGCCGGGCCAATCCCGTTTCACGACCCAGCGCCGGGAGCCAGATCAGGTGAGGATCCTGTCGGGCACATTCGAAGGGGCCACGACCGGGACTCCGATCTCCCTCCTCATCGAGAACGTCGACCAGCGCTCGAAAGACTATAGCGAGATCAAGGATCTCTACCGTCCCGGCCACGCGGACTATACCTACCAGGCAAAATACGGAATCCGCGATTACCGCGGCGGGGGACGGGCGTCGGCGCGGGAGACGGCGTGCCGAGTGGCGGCGGGCGCCATCGCACGCCTGATCCTGGGCGACCGCGTGTCAATCCTCGGCGCCATGATCCAAATGGGCCCGCACAAGATCGACCCCCACCGATGGGACTGGACTCAAGTCGAACAGAATCCCTTCTTCTGCCCGGATGCGGCTGCCGCCAAGGCCTGGGAGGTCGAGCTCGACGCCATCCGCAAGCGAGGCTCCTCCGCGGGGGCGATCGTCGAAGTGCATGCCTCCGGCGTGCCGGCCGGGTTGGGCGAGCCGATCTACGACAAGCTCGACGCCGACCTTGCCAAGGCGATGATGAGCATCAATGCGGTCAAGGCCGTCGAAATCGGCGACGGTTTCGCAGGGGCCGCTACCCCCGGCGAAGAAGCCCACGACACGATGCGCATGCGCGACGGCAAGCCGGTATTCGTCACAAATCATGCGGGTGGCACGCTTGGCGGCATTTCGAACGGCGCCGACGTCGTCGTGCGATTTGCGGTCAAGCCGACGAGTTCGATTCTCATCCCGCAACAAGGCGTCAACGCGAATGGCGAGGAGGTCGAGGTCGTCACCAAGGGGCGCCACGATCCGTGCGTCGGCATACGCGCGGTACCCGTCGGCGAAGCCATGATGGCGATTGTGTTGGCCGACCACCTTTTGCGCCACCGTGCCCAGTGCGGATGAAAATGAAATAGCGGATTGCGCGACCGCCGACGCCGTCAGTTGCGTCGGCACCAACTGGAGAAGTGCGATGCCACAGCCGAGCCGCATCATGGCGCTCAAGGTTCCGGCCGAAGGATCGGCGGAGGAAGACGTAAAGGCGTTCTACGCGAAGTGCCGCGAGAAACTGGGCCTCGTGCCGAACGTGTTGCGCGCCTATCAACTTCGACCCAAGAAACTGCGCAACTTCATTGCCTTCTACAATGAGCTGATGCTCGGCGATTCGGGCCTCAGCAAGCTCGAGCGGGAGATGATTGCGGTCGTCGTGTCGTCGATCAACCACTGCTACTATTGCCTCGTCGCGCACGGACAGGCGGTGCGCAAGCTCTCCGGGGACCCTCAATTGGGCGAGATGCTGGTCATGAATTATCGCGTCGCATCGCTCGAGCCGCGCCATCGCGCGATGCTCGATTTTGCAGCCAAGCTCACCGAGCGGCCGCATGCGATGGAGGAGTCCGATCGCGCTGCCCTTCACGCGGCCGGCTTCAGCGAGGAGGACATCTTCGACATCGCGGACGTCGCGGGTTTTTACAACATGTCGAACCGGGTCGCATCGGCGGTCGAAATGATGCCCAATCCGGAATATCACGCAATGGACCGCTGACCGTCCCACAACACCTCACCTCTTCTCGGGAATCGCTGGCATGCGGTGGTTGAAACGTATCGTCGTTGGATTTTTCGCGATCGTCGGATTCGTCGTCGTAGCGCTGACGGTTCTCGGCGTCTGGATCGGCACGAGTGCTATCAGATCGAACATCAAGGCGGTCCCGGATACCGCGGTATTGCAACTCGATCTCTCGAAAGGGCTCGCGCAAGGAAGTGGCGACGATCCGTTTAGCGGGCTCTTCCAGCGCGACCGGCTCACGCTGCGACAGATCGAAGAGGCGCTGAACCACGGCGCCAATGATGCGCGCGTCAAGGGCCTCGTCATGCGCGTGGGTAGCGGGCTCGGTTTCGCAACGACGCAGGAGCTCCGCGACGCCATAGCCGATTTTCGCAAGGCTGGCAAATTTGCGCTCGCATTCGGCGAGAGCTATGGCGAAGGTGGGGGAGGAAACGGCGCCTATTATCTCGCAAGCGCCTGCGAGGAGATTTGGCTCCAGCCATCGGGTGAGGTCGGTCTCGCCGGTGTTGCCGCCGAGACGCCCTTCCTCAAGGGAACACTCGACAAGCTCGGCATCGTCCCGCACTTCGCCAAGCGCGAGGAATACAAGAATGCGATCGATCAACTGACCGATGCCGCATACAGCCCGGCATTTCGCGAATCGATGACGAGCCTCTTGAGCTCGATCTACGACCAGCTCACCAAGGGCGTCTCAGACGGCCGCGGCTTACCGCTCGACGACGTCAAGATGCTCGTGGACCGCGGCCCATTCCTGGCGAACGATGCGCTCGGCGCCAAGCTCGTCGACAAACTGGGCTATCGCGACGAGGTCGAGGATGCGGCGCGTCGGCGCGCCGGCAACGGAGCCAAATTGATCGGGCTTCGGGATTATTTCCAGGCGACGCGCGAGGCGCGCACAGGCGGACACGTGATCGCGCTCGTCGAGGGCAGCGGTCCGATCGTGTCGGGCGAGAGCGATTTCGACAACCCGCTCGACGGGACCGATCGAATCGGCGCCGACACCATGACCGACGCACTCGACGAGGCCGCGCAAAGCCGCACGGTCGAGGCGATCGTTCTGCGGGTCGACAGCCCGGGTGGCTCTTACGTCGCCTCGGACACAATCTGGCGTGCGGTCGAGCGAGCAAAGCAGGCCGGCAAGCCAGTCATCGTTTCGATGGGCAATGTGGCGGCGTCGGGCGGATACTTTATTTCAGTTCCGGCGAGCAAGATCGTCGCCGAGCCCGGTACGCTCACGGGCTCGATCGGCGTTTTCGGCGGCAAGTTCGTCGTGACAGGCCTCATGGAGAAGCTCGGGATCAGCTTCGATTCGGTCGGGTTCGGCGCCAACGCCGAAATGTGGAGCGCCACACGCGATTTCACGCCGGAAGGCTGGGCCAAGCTTCAAGCCTCGCTCGACGCTGTCTATAAGGACTTCACGGGCAAGGTCGCGAAGGGTCGCGCCTTCGACGCAGGCCGGATTCCATCGGTTGCGAAGGGCCGGGTCTTCACCGGCGACCAGGCGTACAAGAATGGGCTGATCGACGCCCTTGGCGGACTGCCCACGGCGATCCAGCTCGCGCGCGAGGCCGCCAACATCAAGCCGGAGGAGACCGTCCGACTCGTCGTCTACCCCCCGCCAGGCCGGGAATTCCGGCGGCTGTTGAGGGAGCTCTTTGCCGATGACGCCCGCGTCGAAGCAAGAGTGGTGTCGAGCTTGGCCGAACGTCTCGGCGACACGGTCTCGGCACTCCACCCGCTCGCGGTGGAGCTGCCGGCATTGCTCTCGCGAGAGGAAGCCTGGCTTCTCGCTCCACCCGTCGAAATTCGATAGGGCCCGTCGTTATTCGTCGCGGGGTGTCTCGCGCAGTCGCTTGGTCGCGCCGCGGCGAATCTTGCCATCGAGGCGCCGGCGGCGTGCCGCGGCCGTTGGCTTGGTAGGCCTGCGCGGGGTTGGCGGCTTCTCGGCCCGGCGGATCAGTTCGATGAGCTTTGCCATCGCCTCGTCGCGATTGCGAGCCTGGGTGCGGTGACGCTGTGCCGTAATGATGAGCACGCCGTGTTGCGTGAGACGCCGGCCGGCGAGGCGTTCGAGCCTCGCCCGAACCCCGGGGGGCAAAGACGGGGAGCGGCGAACATCGAAGCGTAATTCGACCGCAGTCGCGACCTTGTTGACGTTCTGTCCGCCGGGACCGGACCCAAGGACGAATCTCTCCGCAATCTCGCCTTCATCGAGCGCGATATTGGCCGTTATCCGGATCATGCATGGTACTAGATCAGCCTCGGCAGAGCGCACCAAGCAAAAACAACACGTTTTGGGTCGACCGATTGCCGAGCACGATGGCGCAACCTCGAGAAGGCGGCGCTCACGCGGGCTGCAGGCGAGGCCGCACGGGGCGTTGGGCGAAGTAGGCGCGGATAGCACCGATCAGGGCCGCGAGCGTTCCGGCGGAGAGCGTGATCCAGCTCGGCCGAATGCCGATCATGAACGTGAAATTCGCGTCAAGCACGCGCATCGGATCGACGTCGAGCTTGATCCAGTAATAGGACGCCTCGCCCAACGCCATCGCCAAAGTCGAAGCAAGCGCCAACACAAAGAGCGCCCAAAGGGGGACGTGGCTCTTGTTACCGCAAAGCCAAGCCATCACGCGATAGCCCATCAGCCAAGCGAAGAGGCCCGACATCCACATCGCCTCGTCTACGTTCACCTTGCTTTGATAGAAAAAATGTATGAGCGCCAACACACCGACAACGTAAACAAGCTGGTGAAGTCGCCGCCATCTCTTCCCGCCGAGCCAGCGAACGGCGCCGTCAGTCGATGTGGCGGCCAAGGCCGTGAGCATCAAGAGGGCTGTGAATCCAAGTGTGAGATAAAAGCGCAAGGCGATTTCCGAAACGACTTTTTCGAGATCGAATGCCTGATCCATCACGTAGATGCAAAGATGCAGTGAAGCGTAGAAAAATGTGGCGACACCGATCATGCGCCGCACGAGGACAAGGTGCGGCCACTGGAGGATTTGCCTGACCGGCGTGATCGCGAGCGAGGTGAAGAGTAAGCGGATTGTCCAAAGGCCGATCTCGTGGGTCGCCGCGTTGATGGGGCGAGGCCCGAGCTCTCCCATGACGTAGGCGAGCCCGGTCCACGCGGCCGGGACGAAAAGGGCCCCAAAAACCAACGTTTTGAAGGGCGAAAGGCGGCCGCTGCGATCGAGCCAGGGGGTTATCATGGATCTCCTTAGCGCATCATTTCGCCCCTGGGGACAACGATTTCGAGTCAACTTCCGTTCAAGTTACCGCGAGCGCTGAAGATCCTGTGCGGTGCCAGCGATTTCTCGAATATATAAATATACAGGGACAGCGCGGTCGCAAAGTTTTGATCTCACTCGACTTGATTGCCCCTTCAACCCATGATAGCGAAAACGTGCGGCGTTCGGCTGTAAATCCGTCCCGCCCGGCACGGTATCCATTTCCGATGTTTAGCCGGCTGAGTAACGGCCATCCGAGAGTACCAAACGAGAGAGGTGTCATGTTCCGTCGCGCCAGCGTCCTTGCGCTTACCTTCATCGTGTGCGTGGTCGGTGCGGCACAAGCGCAAAACGCTCCGCCCGTTCGTATTCGGGGCCAAATCGCCGCCATCGACGACACTTCAATGACGATCGCCACGCGCGAAGGACCGAAGGTCACGCTCAAGCTCGCCGACAATCTCGGCGTCAACGCCGTTGTGCGGGCGAAGCTGTCGGCCGTGAAACCGGGCACCTTCATCGGCACGGCGGCGGAATCCGCCCCCGACGGAAACCTCCGCGCGCTTGAGGTACTGATCTTCCCGGAGGCTTTGCGCGGCTCGGGCGAAGGCCACTATGATTGGGATCTCAAGCCCGGCAGCACGATGACGAATGCGACGGTGACGGCGGTGGTCAAGGGAAAATCGGGGCGCAACCTCGAACTTTCGTACAAGGATGGGACCGCCACGGTCACGGTTCCGCCGAAGACTCCAATCGTGACGTTCGTGCCGGGCATGCGCGCCGACCTGAAGAAGGGACAAAAGGTCTTTGTCGTCGCCAACAAGGGGGCTGACGGCCAACTTACCGCCCTGCGGGTCAATTACGGCAAGGGCGTGGCACCCCCGATGTAGTTAGCGGTGTCGGGCGCTGTCCGCGACTTTTCCAGTTTGCCTCCCGCTCGCGGAAGCCCTGTTCGCCAACTTATCGCGCTGCCGTGGCGCCGGCTCGTACGTGCGGGCGGCGATGGCGATCTTGAAATTGTGCATCCCATTGACGCGCGACCTCCGCAAGGCGTTCGCAGGCGCGAAGCGGTTACCTCATTGTAATTCCGCAGAGATCGCGAGGTCGATTAAGGGAATCTTCGAAGCATAAAATAATAATATAAGCACTTACTGATAAATTATATTGTCACAAATATTCAATCGACAGAGAAAAAATAAATACTTCTGGACTATTTGAGGGGACGCGATCTAGTCTCGTCCTTACTTTGAAGTTGTCGATCGGCTGACCCTATTCGCCCGTGGGCGATCTGAAATACAGCCGATCAGGACGCAGGAGTATGACCATGACGAATGATAAGCTTCGCGCACTCACCGCGCAGGAAGTGGAGGTTGTGAGCGGGGGTCTCTCCCTCCCGATCATTGTTAAAAGTCCGCCAAACCCGATCCTCATTGGCCATAAGCCCATCATCAATCCACCTTGGGGGCCAAATCCGCCGCATTTCCCGAAGTTTCCTATTCCGCAACCGGAGTGACGAGGCTTGTTTGCCTCCCCCGAGAATCCGGGCGGCCACTGGGAAGGAAATCGGGCTTAGGCCTGTAAACACGGGCGCGGCGTCGCGATAAAGACACCGCGCCAGCCACGTCATCGACCAAAACGCCCCGCCGGTCACTACCGGCGGGGTCATTATCTGACTTGGCAATTATTTGCCATCGCAGCGAGCGACGGTTGCCGCATCGGCTTACTTTCGGGAAAATGTCGCGACCAGTTCGAGATGGGGCGACCAGAGGAACTGGTCGACCGGCTGAATCCAATCGAGCGTGAAGCCGCCGTCGATGAGTGTGCGCGCGTCGCGTGCGAACGTCGCGGGATTGCACGACACCGCGACGACGCGCGCAACACCGCTGCGCGCAAGCATTTCGGCTTGGGCGCGCGCACCAGCGCGCGGCGGATCGAACACCACCGCTTCGCAGGGCCGAAGTTCGTCCGGTGCGAGGGGGCGGCGGTCGAGATCCCGCCTTAGGGCCGTGACGCGCAACCGTGGGTACGCCCCCACCGCAACCGCCATCGCTTCTACCATATCGCCATCGCCCTCGACGGCGTGAACCGTGCGACCCGCGGCCGCGAGTGCGAAGGCGAACGTGCCGCAGCCGGCATAGAGGTCGGCGACGCGCGACGCCGGACCGACTCCCTCCTCGACCGCAAGGCGCAACGCTGTTTCGCCCTCCGAACTCGCTTGAAGGAAAGCGCCGGGCGGTATTCCGACCGCGATGTCGCCGAAGCGCATACGCACCGGGCGACGCTCCAGGATGGTTTCCGTGCCGCGCGATCGTGGATGCTTGCGGGCGATCCGCGCAAGATCGTGCGCTTCGGCGAATGCCGCAAGGGATTCACGCCGCTTGAGGCCGAATTGCGCGCCGGTCGCGAGCAGCAAGTCGAGCCCGCTGTCGCTCTTCAGCACCGCGACTTCAGCCGCGTTGGCAGGGTCGAGCAGCCCTGACAATAGCTCGCGCAGGGGCGCCACTAACGCCACGATCTCGGGGATCAGCACAGGGCATTCGACGAGATCGATCACCTGGTGGCTGAGTCGGGCGTTGAGGCCGAGGACGACATCATGCTTGCGACGCATGGCGCTAAATTCCGCACGCCGGCGGGAGCCAGCCGGCAATACCTTCAAGTTGCGGATTTCGCGCACCGCGACACCCTGTCGCGTGAGGGCCTCGCCGAGCAGGGCAAGCTTCCAGTGGCGGTAGTGGTCGGCTGAAAGATGCTGAAGCGCACAGCCCCCACAATGCCCGAAGTGTCGGCAGAGGGGCTCACCGCGGCCCGGCCCTTCTGCAAGTATAGCCGTAACTCGCCCCGCGAAACCGTCCGGTCGAGGCTGTCCCAGACGCGCACGCACGCGGTCGCCGGGCGCCGTGAATGGCACGTAAAGCCGCCGGCCGTCCTCGAGGGTGCCGATGCCGTCACCGCGCGCGCCGATCTTTTCGATGTCGATTTCGAGTTCGACCTTCACGGCACCTCGACCCCGAAGCGTGCCGCGATAAGAAATTCCTTGTTGCCCTCGGCACCGGCGATGGGGCTATCAACAATGCCGAGTACGCGCCAGCCTGGAAGGCTCTCGAGCCAGTCCTCGATGCGATGGCATACCGCCCGGTGAAGCGTCGGATCGCGCACGATCCCCCCTTTGCCGACTTCGTGAGGTCCGACTTCGAACTGGGGCTTGATCAGTGCCACGAGTGCTGCGTTCGGCGCAACAAGGGCGAGTGCTGCCGGCAGCACTGTCGCGAGACCGATGAAGCTAGTGTCACAGACAATGAGGTCGACCGGTGCGGGGACATGCTCGCGCGTCAAATGGCGTGCGTTGGTGCGCTCCAATACGATCACACGAGGATCTTCGCGGAGTTTCCAGGCAAGCTGGCCCTGCCCGACATCGACCGCATAGACTTTGACCGCCCCTTGCGACAGAAGCACGTCGGTAAATCCGCCCGTCGACGCCCCGACGTCCAAGGCCGTCCTTCCTGCCGGATCGATCCCGAAATGCTCAAGCGCATGCGCAAGCTTGAGCCCGCCACGTGACACCCACGGATGATCGGCTCCACGCAGCGAAAGCGGCGTTTCGATAGGAAGCAGTGCGCCGGGCTTGTCGAGACGCCGGTCGCCCGAGAAAACGAGGCCCGCCATGACGAGGGCCTGCGCGCGATTACGGCTTTCGACGAGCCCACGATCGACGAGGAGCAGGTCGAGCCGGCTCTTCTTCCGTGGCTTCGAATCCTTAAGGTGCCTGCTGGGCATTCTACGGTCGTCGAGATCGGGTCCAGCGTGCGACGAAGCCAAGAAACGAGGGCCGCACGCATGCGCACGGCCCCTCTTTTCGAGACGAGTGGCGAACCTCGGCCCAACGCCGGCAGGATCAGGCGCGCGCTTGTTGCCCTCTCAAATCCTGGCCGAGTGCCGTCAGCGCCTGGCCGACGATGTGCTTGGCGTTGAGGCCCGCCTGCTCATACTGCAGCTCAGGCTTGTCGTGATCCATGATGCGGTCCGGTAGGCACATCGGCCGGAACTTGAGGCGGCCGCGATCGAGCAGCCCCGCGTGCGCGAGGAACTGCATGACATGGCCGGCGAAGCCGCCGATCGCATTCTCCTCGACCGTGATCAACACTTCATGCTCGCTTGCAAGGTGCCGCACGAGCTCGGCATCGAGGGGCTTGCAGAACCGCGCATCCGCAACAGTCGTCGAAAGCCCCCGTGCCTGCAACTCCTCCGCCGCCTTGAGCGCTTCATGAAGCCGCGTACCGTAGGAAAGTATGGCGACGGCGGTCCCCTCGCGCACGATGCGGCCTTTTCCGAGCGGAACGGGCACGCCGGCCTCGGGCATTTGCACCCCGACCCCGTCGCCACGCGGATACCGCATCGCGCTCGGACGATCGTCGATCGCAACCTGGGTTGCGACCATGTGCACAAGTTCGGCCTCGTCCGACGGCGCCATCAGCACGAAATTGGGCAGGCAGCCAAGATAGCTAACATCAAAGGCCCCGTGGTGGGTTTGGCCGTCGGCGCCGACATAGCCGGCACGATCGAGCACGAAGCGCACCGGCAGCTGCTGGATCGCCACATCGTGCACGACCTGATCGTAAGCGCGCTGAAGGAACGTCGAATAGATCGCGCAGAATGGCTTCATACCCTCGGTTGCCATGCCCGCCGCGAAGGTAACGCCGTGCTGCTCCGCGATGCCGACGTCGAAGGCGCGATCGGGGAAGCGATCGGCGAAGATGTTGACGCCCGTACCCGACGGCATTGCTGCCGTGATTGCGACTATTCGCGCGTCCTTCTCCGCTTCCTTCACAAGCGCCTGACCGAACACCTTGGTATAAGCGGGCGCGTTGGACTTTGCCTTGACCTGCTGGCCGGTCGCGACATCGAATTTGACGACGCCATGATACTTGTCCGCCGACGCCTCCGCCGGCGCATAACCCTTGCCCTTCTGGGTGACCACGTGAATGAGGATGGGACCTTCGTCCGCGTCGCGCACGTTTTTGAGCACCGGCAAAAGGTGATCCAGGTTATGGCCGTCGATCGGCCCCACATAGAAGAACCCAAGCTCCTCGAACAGCGTGCCGCCGGTGACGAGGCCGCGAGCATATTCCTCAGCACGCCGTGCCGCGTTCTCGATGGAGCGTGGAAAACGCTTGGAGATCTCCTTGCCGAGATGGCGGAGCGAACGGTACGACTTCGAGGATACGAGCTTTGCCAGATAGGCGCTCATGGCGCCCACGGGTGGTGCAATGGACATATCGTTGTCGTTCAAGACGACAATCAGGCGGCTCGACTTCGAGCCTGCATTGTTCATCGCCTCGTAGGCCATGCCGGCGCTCATCGCGCCGTCGCCGATCACCGCAATCACGTTGTTCTTGCGCCCGAGCAGATCGCGCGCAACCGCCATGCCGAGGCTCGACGAAATCGAGGTCGAGCTGTGCGCAGCGCCGAAGGGATCGTAAATGCTCTCCGATCGCTTGGTGAAGCCTGAAAGCCCGCCACCCTGGCGCAGCGTGCGAATACGGTCGCGCCGACCGGTCAGAATCTTATGCGGATAGCATTGATGGCCGACGTCCCAGACGAGCCGGTCCTCGGGCGTCTTGAAGACGTGATGGATGGCGATTGTCAGCTCGATCACGCCCAGGCCCGCGCCGAGATGACCGCCCGTGACGGACACTGCGTCGATCGTCTCGCTCCGAAGCTCCTCCGCAAGCTTCTTGAGTTCGTCCACGGAAAGTTCCCGGAGATCCTTCGGCTCCTTCACCCGGTCCAAGAGTGGCGTGTTGCTATGCTCAGTCAAGTCATCCTCCACTACGCCCTGCGCGACACGACAAACCGCGCAAGCTCGGCCAAAGGTTCGGCCTTTTCGCCAAAAATATCAAGAGAAGATACGGCCCGCTCACCTAACATATGTGCCTCGTTTCGAGCCTTCTCAATACCCAAATGGGATACAAAAGTCGCTTTGCCGAGTACTGCGTCTTTTCTCACCTTCTTGCCTACTTCTGCTTCTGTTCCTTCGGCATCCAAAAGATCGTCCACGATTTGAAATGCCAGACCCAGGTCTTGTGCATAAGATAACAATGATTTACGCGCTAAATCAGATGCATTGCCCAAAATGGCCCCCGCTTCGCACGAAAAATTGAAGAGCGCTCCGGTCTTCATCCGCTGAAGACGCATGATTTCTTCAAGGCTGAGTGGCCGGGTTTCCGCGGCGAGATCGAACATTTGGCCGCCGACCATGCCGTTCGGTCCCGCTGCCTTGGCGAGCGCTGCGACGAGTGCTATCCGCACACCCGGGTCCTTGTGGGTTGCCTCATCGGCGAGGACCTCGAAAGCCAGCGTCAGAAGCGCATCGCCCGCGAGGATCGCCGTCGCTTCGTCGAATTGTATATGGCAGGTCGGCCGGCCTCGGCGAAGTTCGTCATCGTCCATTGCAGGCAGATCGTCGTGAACAAGCGAATAGCAATGGATCAATTCGACCGCGGCCCCGGCGCGCGCGGCATTCTCCAATGGAACGCCGAAGAGCCTTGCCCCCTCGATCACCAAAAAGGGCCGCAGGCGCTTGCCACCGCCGAGGCTCGAGTATCGCATGGCCTCGAAGAGGCGCACCTCCGGACCGCCGTTATCGGGCAGCACGCGCCCGAGCGTGGCTTCAACAATGGCGGCCGAAGCGGCCAGGGCTGCATCGAATTCCCGCAAATCAGGCCTCAATCGATCTTGGCTGGCTCGAGCCCGATCGGCCCGCTCTGACCCAACACGATTTTGTCGATCTTGGCTTTCGCTTCAGCAAGCTTTGCTTCGCAGTGGCGCTTCAGGGCGGCCCCACGCGTATAGCTTTTGATCGCATCGTCGAGATTGCCCTTGCCGTCTTCGAGCTGGCGCACGATCAATTCGAGCTCCTTCAGGGCGTCCTCGAAGCTTAGCTTGGCGACATCGGCAGGAATCGGACTCTCGGCCATACCGTTCCTCGGAAGGACTACCGCGCGGCGGACTATAGTCAGCCCGTCCCGATCGGGCAAGGATCGAAGAAATATTTGTGCAATTTCACCTTCTTAGGCACAATTCGCATCCCTTGTCGGCCGATCCGCCCAGCGGCGAATTACGGCCTCGCGCATGGCCCTGGAAAAGCCGTCAGCCCGACATCAATACATCGACATGGGCCGCCACGGAACCCGCGAGCGCCCTCAGGTCATAGCCGCCTTCGAGCGCCGAAACGACCCTGCTCTTGCACTGTCGAGCGGCAATCTCGCACAGTTTGCGAGTGACCCACGCATAGTCGTCCTCGACAAGGTTTAGCGAGGCAAGCGGGTCGCGCAAGTGTGCGTCGAACCCAGCAGAGACGATTACGAGTTCCGGCGCGAAGCCCTCGAGTGCGGGCAGTACGATACGCTCCATCGCACTTCGAAATTCCGTCGAACCCGCAAACGCCGGCAGCGGAGCATTCACGACATTGTTGGCAACACCGCGCTCTTCAGGGTGCCCGGTGCCCGGATAAAGCGGAGACTGGTGGGTCGAGGCGTAAAAAAGGTCGCCGTCCTTCTCGAAGGCCGCCTGCGTGCCGTTGCCGTGATGGACGTCGAAATCGACGACCGCAACGCGCTTCAAGCCGTGCACCGCGCGTGCATGGGCGGCCCCGACCGCGACATTATTGAACAGGCAGAATCCCATCGCGCGTTCCGGCTCGGCATGATGGCCCGGCGGGCGGATCGCGCAAAACGCGTTCCGCGCCTCACCGGTCACGACGGCATCCACCGCGGCGCACACCGCGCCGGCTGCACGGAGTGCCGCCTCGCCCGATCCGGGCGATACGATCGTATCGGCGTCAAGACCGGCCAAACCATCGTCTGGAATTTGTTCAAGGACCCAATCGACAAACCTTTGGGGATGCACGCGCGCGATTTGCGCTTTTTCAGCCAAAGGCGCCTCGCGACGATCGAGAAGCGAAAATGCCTCGGTCTCCAGGATCGCCGTGATCGCGCGCAAGCGGTCGGGTCGCTCCGGATGATGGGGGCCGGTATCGTGATCGAGGAATGCCGAATGGCTATAAAGCAATGTAGACATAGGTCTCCGTGATCGATGGGAGTGCCTTCCCCGGATCATGGGCGTGCCGGCGGCCTCGTGTCATCAAGATTTAGCGTCCGCAAATGCCGCTCGCACCTCCGCCGCGCGCGCGGGAACCGCACCCGCTTCTGCAATCGCGCGGAGGGCTTTCTCGGTAAGCTCAAGATTGCTCAGCGTGCAGCCGAATGGCGCATCTTCGAGGCCCACGCGCGCGTGGCCGCCACGCCGGACCGCCTCGCCGACGAGGGGCGAAATATCGACAGCGAGTCCGGCAACCATCCAAGGTGCCGCCAGCGCCTCGCCACGAAAGAGCGAGAGATAAGCCTCGAGCGCGTATAGGGCTGGTGGAAACCCAAAGAAGATATCGTCCGAGAACATGAACCGATAGAGCGGCTTCGGCACGCCACGGCAATGGCCGGCAAGTGCGGCACCCAAGCGCACGAACCCAGGCTCGTAACAGGCATAGCTTGGATGAAAGCCGTAGCGCCTGGCAAGTTCAAGCCCGTGGCGAATGTCGTCTTCGGAATTGAAGTAGACGAAACCGCTGCGTCCGGCCGCAAGCTCTCGCCGGTGGGTCAAGTTGACCGAGCCGGGATCGACCACAGCCCATTCGATCAGGCCGCGCCTTGCAAGCGCTTCGATGACGGCGAATCGCGCCTCGGGTTTCACCGATCCACGGGCGTCGGCACTGCCTGCAAAGGGTATCGTTGGGTAGACGATCGCGTCGACGTGCCCACGGATTCCTTCGATGATCGCGGCGTAAGTCTCGGCGTCGTCTTTCTGCCGTCCCGTCGCGGGGTCGTAGGCATGGACATGGATGATCGCCGCTCCGGCTTCGGCGCAGGCAATACCCTCGCGCACGATCTCGTCAACCGTGATCGGAATGCGCGGTTGAACCGCCCGCGACCAAGGGCCGTTGAGTGCAACTTCGAGCCAGACGTTCGGCGCCATCGCTTACCGCCGGTTCAGTTCGCCTTTTCGATCTTGAAGATGAAAATATCGCCGTCTTGGCGGGAGTCGAGCAGCCGGTCTCCCGTGGTCCGGCAAAAGGCCTCGAAATCCTTCACCGATCCGGGATCCGTCGCCAGCACCTCGAGCACGTCTCCCGAGGCGAGTTCCTTCATCGCCCGCCGCGCCTTCAAAACCGGCAGTGGGCATTTCAGCCCCTTCGTATCGAGAGTCTTCTTGACCGGCATGATCCGCGACGCTTTCCGTCAACCATTGCCGGACCGATTTTAGTGAGCATCGGGCCGTTGCCGCAATCCTGGAGACCGATCTTTATAACGTGCAGGAGTCGACCGGGGCCTCGCGGCTCGTGTGGCTAATTCGAAATTCGTCAGATTTGGGGGTGGGACCGCGAGCGAATTTCGGATTCAAGGCACAGTCGCGCGTTGTGTCCGACAAATAATTCCGGACTTCTCCATTCGTATGGATGCCCTATCGCTGAAAGACGTGGATGCCACCAGAATGACAGGCGCTTCAAATCCACCACGCTAGTCCTCGAGACCCTCTGTCCCACCGTTGAGCCATTCGGGATCGAATTGGCCCTCATTGACGAACTTGAAGACAATTTGACGTACCCGATGAAGGAAGGCCTCAACGACGGAGGAAAATGAAAGCTGGGCGCCGGAGACCATGTCGATTTCCTCGGCACTCAATTCGCGCTGTAGAAGATTGTCGTTCAACGCGCTCTCCTTGCTTGGGGATATGTCAGATGACGATTACTCCGTCGACGCCGGCTCTACCATCGGAACAGTGGATTCGCTCAAACAAATTTTCGTGACACTCGTTCGGGGTGGCCGTGACGACAGAAATATTGCGCGTATTTTATCAGAATGCCCGTAATGAAGGAAAACCGAAGCATGGCAAGGAATTGGCGGCTCGCCATCGAAGCGCTTTCGGGATCGCATCGAATTCGAACGACGAAACACGATACGATTTTCTCCCAGCGGCGAATGAGCGTGGGCTCGATCGATGCCGAGGGATCAGCAAAAATATTTTGTCGCTGACACAAAAATAATATCAGGAATCAAATGTTTAATTACCGATACGCAAGGGTTCGGAAATCAACTTGATACCGATACAAGCAATCGTCGAATTTGTTCACGTAATCGCGAATGATATTCCGTCGAATGTGATATGCCGCGAAAAACAAGGTAGAGATGCCGCGATTCGGAGTCGATGTTGAACCAGAATCTACTTTAATACGTCTGACTGTTGTTAGAGCCGTTCACAGTCGCATCCGTGCGCCGTGGGAACGGGAAACGCACAAGGTCATTCGCACCTGCCCGCTGAAACGGGCTGGACAACTAAAACCCTAGAAGGTGTGTGCAATCCAATGAGACCAATCAACTTGAAGGCGAGTTCCAAACGCGCCACAACATTGCTCAAGGCACTCGGCAACGAACGTCGGCTTCTCATCCTGTGCTACCTCTCGGAGGGCGAGCATAGCGTGGGAGAACTCGAGGACCTCGTGAACCTCAGCCAGTCCGCACTCAGCCAGCATCTCGCCCGACTGCGCCGCGACCAGCTCGTCCGGACCCGGCGAAGTGCACAGACAATTTTCTATTCGCTGGCAAGCCACGAAGCATGTTCAGTGATGGAGACGCTTTATCGTCTCTACGTGTCGCCCATCGCGGAGGTCGAGGCCAGACCCATGGAAGCCGCAATCGCCTCCTGAAAGGGAGCGAGCCCCTTTCCAAAGAGCGTTCATCCGTAGTCTGCGATAAGGGGCGCGAATTCGACGGGACGTGCCGCGATCGACGAAGATGGGCAATATTGCTACGCCATAGCGCTATGACGGAGCGCCCGGTCGCGCGCTCCGGTGGCCAAGCCGGTGATATGATGCGATTTCGCGCAATTCTTGGCGGGCGGATGGTTGCTTCGCTTCAACGAGCTGACGGACGTCGACGGTCCCGGCGCCGTCGGAGTTGCGCCAATTGCCAACATAAAGGTATCGAGTTCACGACTGGCGCCAGGGATTGCCGATTGCCCGAAGAACAGGAGGAGCGCGTCAGGCGCAGGCTTGCCGCGATCCTGGCCGCAGACGCGGCCGGGCGGGCGCAGATTATGCGAAAGGACGAGGAGGGCACGCATCGCGGGGTCGCACGACTGTTCGGCGATGGTGTCGGGTCAATGATCGCCGCGCACTGTCAGAGCGTTCGGGCACGCGCTATCTCAATGGATCGCGTGTGAGAGGTCACCTTTACGAAGGCGGCGTCCCGATTACGGGGCGCGAGTCCCTGCGCGATTGCATCAATTATCTTCGGCAAGGCGCAAAATACAAATGGATACCGGGCCGACTCTATTATCGCTATCGCTCCCACAAATATATGCAGGCGATCGATCCGGAAATGGGACTGCTGAAATTTCTGATCGATCGGTCGAAACTCAGCCTGGATGTGGGGGCCAACCTCGGCCTCTACACATACTACCTTGCCCGCTACAGCAGTCACGTCCACGCATTCGAGCCGAACCCGCTCGCCTTCGATGTGCTGAGAAGCGTTGTCGACGCGAACGTCACTCTTCATCAAGTGGCGCTGAGCGACCAGACGACGGACCACGCTGAGTTGGTCGTGCCGCGCGGCAGACGCGGCTGGTCAAACAACGGCGCCTCGCTCACGCGCGCGAAGGAGGGCCGTTACGGGATCGCCCGCGTCGCAGCGAAGCGGATCGACGACCTCGTTCTGGACGAAATCGGTTTCATCAAGATCGACGTGGAGGGCCACGAGCTTAGCGTGTTGCATGGGGCAACGGAAACTCTCCGACGCCAACGGCCGGTACTTTTCCTGGAGAACGAGCATGCACATGTCGGCAGTGCGACCGAGGCGGTCTTCGCCCTGCTGCGCTCGCTCGAGTATGACGGTTTTTTCCTCGCGGGCGGGGTGCTTCGAAACGTCAGCCATTTCGACGTGCAGAGATTTCAGATCGAGCCACGAGCGCATCCACAGCTCGGCGGCCATTACGTCAAGAACTTCATATTTCTGCCGAGGTGAGGCGAAACAGCCGGTGTGGATGTCAATTCCTGCCGCCGAACAACCCTGCGCGCGAACATTTGCGCTTGATTTTCCGTCGCCCCCTCGAGGATGCCGAGGATGTGCGCATCGGCGCGGGCGCGTTCCACGGCGAATCGCGCGTGACGGCGCGGCCAAATGAGCAATGGCCCTTGAACCCGGCCATTCGCTCTGGCACAAGATTGGCGCTTCCAGCGGCTATGCTTTCGAACAACGAGACCGATATGTCCGCTGTAATAGACTCTGCCGTGAAGCTTCAAGGTGCGGAGGAGAAGGCGCTGGTGCTGTTCTCCGGCGGGCAGGATTCGTCGACCTGCCTTGCCTGGACACTCGAGAAATTTGCCGCCGTCGAGACGATCGGCTTCGAGTATGGACAGCGCCACCGGATCGAACTCGAATGCGGTCAAACCGTCCGCGCGGCACTCACACGGGATTTTCCCGAGTGGGGGCGACGCCTCGGCCCCGACCACCGGATCGATCTCAGCGTGCTGGGTGACATCGGCGAGACCGCACTTACGCATGAGTCCGCCATCGAGATGGGCGAGAACGGCCTGCCGACCACATTCGTGCCCGGGCGCAATATTGTCTTTCTCACGATCGCCGCGGCACTTGCCTATCGGCGCGGTATCCGCCACATCGTCGCCGGAATGTGCGAAACGGACTATTCAGGCTATCCCGACTGCCGGGACGACACCATCAAGGCACTTCAGGTGGCGCTCAATCTCGGGATGGCGAAGCGCTTCGTGCTTCACACGCCGCTCATGTGGATTGACAAGGCGGCGACTTGGCAGCTTGCGCGCGAACTTGGCGGCGACGGCCTCGTATCGCTCATCATCGACCACACCCACAGTTGCTATCTGGGCGAGCGCGTGCGTCGTCACGACTGGGGCTTTGGGTGCGGCACTTGTCCAGCCTGCGTGCTGCGCAGAAACGGTTACCGCAAATTTACCGCACTTGCCAACAGCACCTGACCTCATCGACATTGGCACCCACCACCGTTGCTGCACGCAAGAGGCCGCCACGACATGAATTCGCGCAATTTTGAGAGATCGAGTGAAGGGATCACTTTTTTCCTGGCCTTTGTGTCGTGCATTCCCACGGCGAATTGGCTGATCGATAACGTCGGGACGGCGTGCGTCCCGCAGGGGCCCTGCCTCATTCCGGTAGCACCCGGAATCATGGCGCCAAGCGGGGTGTTGATGGTGGGGCTTGCCCTCGTCTTGCGCGATCTCGTTCAACGCCGCCTCGGCCGCCGGTGGTCGCTCATTGCGATTGCCGCGGGCGCACTCGTTTCGGCCGCTTTTGCGCCACCGAGCCTGCTGTTTGCGTCCTCCGCTGCGTTTTTGCTTTCTGAGCTCGCGGACTATGCGGTGTACACCCCGCTCCAGCGCCGCGGCCTCGTGCGCGCCGTCTTTGCGAGCGCTACCGCGGCTCTTGTGATCGACAGTATTGTATTTCTCTGGATTGCGTTCGGCAGCCTGAACTTCCTTGGCGGGCAAATCATCGGCAAGGCTTGGATGGTTCTGCTCGCTCTGCCCGCGGTGAGCTATCTGCGGGATCGCGACCGTCGGCTTGGGATCCTGCCCGCCTAGTGTTGAAGCACAGTTGTGCGTTGTGCTCGACAAATGATTCCGGACTTCTCCATTCCTATAGCTGCCCAATCGGTGAAAGACGTGGATGGTCGGGTCTCGGCCTTCGGTTGGCCCGGCCATGACGTTAAAGAGAACGAACCAACAGACTCGGCAACGCCCCGCTTCGGCCTTATTCTGCGATTGTTCATCGCGAAGGGGGTACGGACATGCTTTCGTTCAAGCAAAAGACCTGTGTCGTCACGGGGGCGGGTAAAGGGATCGGCCGAGCAATCTGCCTCGCTTACGCAAGGCAAGGGGCGAACGTGGTGGGAGGAGCGCGCAGCAGTGCCGACTTGTCGTCCCTCGCCAAGGAAGTAGAGTCGCTTGGCGCCAAGGTCGTGGTCCAGCAAACCGATGTGACCGACATCGGACAGGTCGAGCGGCTGGGAAAGATCGCCGTCGAGCGCTTCGGCGGCATTGACGTCTGGGTCAATAATGCCGGCGGGTTCACGCCGAGTGCTGGCGATATGACCGATATGATCGATATGAAGGAAGCCACGCTCGACGCGATGCTGCGGCTTAACGTCACCGCTCAGGTCTTGGGCGCCCAGGTGGGCGCACGCGCCATGCGGGCAAGCGGGCGCGGCGGTTGTATCCTTTTCCTGAGCTCGATCGACAGCTTTTATGCAGCCCCCGGCGGAGAAGGCATCTATGCCGCTTGCAAGGCGGCCATCAACAGCCTGACCGAGACCATGGCCGTGGAACTCGGCCAATTCCGCATCCGCGTCAATGCGATTGCGCCGGCGGTCATCGTGACGCCGCTCACCATGCCATGGTTCCCGACCGAGGAGATGCAGCGCCAGCGCAGCAGCTTTTACCCGATGGGCCGCCTCGGCAAGCCCGAGGACATCGCATCGGCCGCCCTCTACTTGTCCTCGGACGAAGCGGGATGGGTATCGGGTGCCGTGCTGCTCGTCTCGGGTGGGGCCGTCTACACAAGCGATCCCTACCGATACCTCATGAAGCTGCACGGCCATCCGGTGCCGTAGCCCGATAACCGCTGTAACGGCATCGAAGAGGCTACAATTACGGCTATCCCTGTCTGGCGCGGTAGAGCGGTACGAGGTCTGTTTCGCCCTTGGTGCGTTGGGCGAGGCGAACGTCATCGAGGGTCGCAAGCGCTTCCGTCGCGGTCATGGTTCGCAGGCTCCGGACGGCAAGCTCCTGGTATTCGCGAGTACCTTGAATCTTCCACGCCTTTTCCTTTTCGGTGAGCGGGCGAAGGACCCTCGCCGGTATGCCGGCGACGAGCGTTGCCGGCGGAACCTCGAACCCGGCCTTCACGAAACTCAACGCTGCGACGATTGCGTCCTCACCAACCTTTGCGCCATCCATGATAACCGCACTCATGCCGACGAGCGCGTTGCGCCCGATCCGGCAGCCGTGGATTACCGCACCGTGGCCGATGTGCCCATCTTCCCCGATCTCGGTTTCGGTGCCCGGAAATCCATGCACGATGCAATTGTCCTGAAGGTTGCTGCCGCGCCGCATGAGGAGCCGGCCGAAATCGCCCCTGAGGCTCGCACCCGGCCCCACATAGCAGCCAGCCTCGACGAACACGTCGCCGATGAGCGACGCGGTTGGATGCACATAGGCTTCCGGGTGGACATAAGGCGTCACACCGTCGATCGCAAAGACGCGGACCATCTCCGTATTCCCTCGTTTTGGATGAAAGTCGCACTATAGCAGGTTCACCCACTCCCGCGCCCAGTCGAGCGCTTCCTCGTCCGGGAGGGGTTGCGTACAGGCGTCGATCTCAAGCCGTTCCCCCAAACGTTGCGCACCTAGGCCGGCGAAGAGCGCATCCATCTTCTTACCACCCCGGCAAAATGTCTCGCGATAGGTTTGGTCGCCAAGTGCTATCACGCCATAGCGAATATGAGCGAGCGCAGGCTTCTCCGTTCCGAGCGAGTCATGGAGCGGTCGGATATTCTCCGGTAGCTCGCCCTCGCCATGGGTCGAGCAGCAAACAAGCACCACCGAACGTTCGGCGAGCCTTGCGTCTCGAGCGTCCCCGCGACTCATGACTTCGATGTTGTGGCCATCCTTGCCGAGCTCGTCCTGCAAAAGATCGGCGACCATCTGGGCATTCCCGGATTCCGTGCCGACGAGAATGAGGATATCCGCCATGGAGCGATGCCAGACCAGTTTCCATCCCGACGGGCCAGCGGTACCGGCCGCGATCGATCGCTTTCCTTGGCCGGTATTCGAAGCCGGCCAAGGAAAGCGACTTCGATGCCGCGCCTGCAATTTCCCACCGCGCAATGTATCATCTTCCCGCGGATCCGACTTACATGCATGCGGGAAGGAGGGTCAAGGACGCATCCGGCGAACCTGTTCAACGCCAAGGTCATGCAGGATAGAGTGGGTCCGCGGCCGAGGCCTCAAGGAGGGCGCGCATGGCAATGGATGACACAGCAATCGTCGCCCGCATTGCAGAGGGGGGGAAGCTCGGCGGTGCCGACGAGCTGTCGGCCGGCTACCGCGCCGAACTCATGCGTCTCATGGTGGTCTTTGTCGACTCCGAATTGGCGGGTGCGGCGGGGTTCGCCGATCTGATCAATGTAGCGCCCGGCCTCAAGGAACGAAGCATCGCCGCACGCATCGTCGCGGAGAAATTCGCCCACGCCGAGCTGGTCCTCGATCTCCTGCTGCGCTTTGGCGTCAATCCGAGCCTCTATGTCCGGTCCCACCCCTGGTCGGCGCGGTTGGCTCGCACGCTCGATCTCGAAAACCGGCGCATTGCCGGTGACAAACGCCTGAATGTCTTCCATTACCCCATCGAAGGGTGGATCGACTCCGTTGCGATGAACATGCTGATGGGGACCGCGAGCGCCATTCAACTCGGCGACCTGCGCGACTGTTCCTACGCTCCTCTCGCGGACGCGATGGCAACGATCGTACCGCGCGAGACGGCGCACGCGAAGCTTGGCGAGTCCGGCCTGGCGAAGGCGATCGCGGAGGGCGACACGTCCCTTTCGGCGCAAGCCTCGGTAAATTATTGGTACCCGCGTGTCGTGGCCACCTTCGGTCGCCTCGACAGCGAGCGTTTCGAGCTTTACCGCAGATACGGACTGAGGCGGCATTCGAACGTCGAGCTGCTTGGTCGCTGGGAAAGCGAGATTGCCAGTCGCCTGGAGCGCCTCGGGCTCGAAGCGGCGGCGACGCGCTGACAGGTTTTGCCAAAAAGGCTCGTGGGAGGAGCGAACGGAATGGCATACAACACGATCCTCTACGAGGTAGGCGAAGGATATGCGGCGATCACGCTTAATCGGCCCGAAAAGCTCAACGCAATCACAGCCGAACTTCACGGCGAGTTTCGCGAGGCGCTTGCGCACGTCGCCGAGGACGCGAAGATTCGCGCTCTTCTTCTGACCGGGGCCGGCCGCGGCTTCTGTGCTGGCCAGGACCTGAACGATCGCGCGACCGCACCTGGGGATGCCCCGCACGACCTCGGCCAAACCCTCGATACGCTTTACAATCCCCTGATCCGCGGCTTGCGGGCACTTCCGAAGCCGGTGATCTCAGCCGTCAACGGTGTTGCCGCGGGGGCTGGAGCCAATCTCGCGCTCGCTTGCGACATCGTGCTCGCCGCTCGCTCGGCGCGTTTCATTCAGGCATTTTGCCGCCTCGGCCTCGTGCCCGATTCGGGCGGAACTTATTTCCTCCCGCGCCTTGCAGGCCAGGCGCGCGCGATGGGCCTCGCCCTCCTTGGCGAACCCCTCCTGGCCGAACGGGCGGAGGAAATTGGACTGATTTGGCGGTGCGTCGACGACGACAAGCTTGCTGAAGAAGCGCGAAAGCTCGCACGACATCTTGCAACGCAACCGACCATGGGCCTTGCCCTTACGAAGCAGGCGATCAATGCATCCTGGGCCAACAATCTCGACCGTCAGCTCGATCTGGAGCGCGATCTGCAACGGGTCGCGGGACGGACGGAGGACTACCGGGAGGGCGTCAAAGCCTTTCTCGAGAAGCGTCAGCCGAACTTCAAGGGACGATGATGGCCAGGTCCCGAGCGGACGATAAGGCGGTTCGCGTTGCCGAAGACGCGGGCCGCACCATGTACGAGCGCGATCGTGCGGCGCGAGCACTTGGTATAGCGCTTCTCGACGTGAGTCCAGGTTTCGCCCGCATGTCAATGACGGTGCGGCCGGACATGGTGAACGGCCACGCAACCTGTCATGGCGGACTCGTATTCACACTCGCCGATACGGCGTTCGCCTATTCCTGCAATTCCCACAACAAGAATGCCGTCGCACAACATTGCGCGATCACCTTCGTTCAACCCGCCCATGCGGGCGATCTTCTGACCGCGGAAGCGGTCGAGCAATCGCTTTCCGGCCGAAGCGGCGTCTACGATATCAAAGTGACCAACCAGAAAGGCGAGACGGTGGCACTTTTCCGGGGCAATTCGCGGGTCATCAAGGGTGAGGTCGTCGCGGGAAATCAACCATCGCCGGAGGAGCCATCATGAGCGAAGCCTATATCTGCGATGCCGTTCGTACTCCGATCGGCCGCTACGCCGGCGCCATTTCGAGCGTGCGAGCCGACGACCTGGCTGCAATCCCGATCAAGGCCCTTATGTCGCGCAATTCGAGCGTGGATTGGTCGAAGGTCGATGACGTCATCTTTGGCTGCGCCAACCAAGCGGGCGAGGATAACCGCAACGTCGCACGAATGGCTGCACTGCTCGCGGGCCTGCCGACGGAAGTGTCGGGTGTAACGGTCAATCGGCTTTGCGGCTCCGGCATGGAGGCGGTCGCGCAATGCGCGCGCGCGATCAAGACGGGCGAGGCCGAGGTGATGATCGCAGGCGGGGTCGAAAGCATGAGCCGAGCACCTTTTGCGATGTCGAAGGCCGAATCCGCCTTTGCCCGCACGGCCGAAATCTACGACACGACGATCGGTTGGCGCTTCGTCAACCCGCTTATGAAGTCGCAATACGGTATCGATTCCATGCCCGAGACCGGCGAGAACGTGGCTGAGGAATTCCAGGTGACGCGGCAGGATCAGGACGCCTTCGCGTTCCGAAGCCAAGAGCGCGCCGGGCGCGGGATCAAAGCCGGTGTTTTCAAGACGGAGATCGTCCACGTACCGATCTCCCAGCGCAAAGGCGAGACGAAATTCGTCACGGAGGACGAGCACCCTCGCCCCGATACGACGATGGAGGCGCTGGCGAAATTACCGACGCCGTTTCGAAAGAACGGGACGGTAACCGCCGGCAATGCGTCGGGTGTGAACGATGGCTCGGCGGCCCTTTTGATCGCGTCGGAGCGGGCGGTAAAACGCTATGGGCTTTCGCCAAAGGCGCGCGTGATCGGTGCTGCGACGGCGGGCGTTCCCCCGCGAATCATGGGAATCGGGCCGGCCCCCGCGGTGCGCAAGCTGCTCGAGCGGCTCGCCCTCAAGATCGGTCAGATCGACGTGATCGAGCTCAATGAAGCCTTCGCAGCACAGGCCCTCGCCGTCACGCGGCAGCTTGGGTTGCCCGACGACGCGGAGCATGTCAACCCGAATGGCGGCGCCATTGCGCTCGGCCACCCGCTCGGGGCGAGCGGAGCGCGGCTCGTAGCGACGGCTGCATACGAGCTTGGTCGACGAAGTGGACGCTATGCGCTCACGACCATGTGCATCGGCGTGGGCCAGGGAATTGCGATGGCGATCGAGCGTGCGTGACGCAGCTGCGATACATGGCCAAATTCGCCGAGGGCTGATGCGATGAAATCAGTGCCGACGTACAAGGGCGGCCTCGATCCGATCGAGACCGCAAGCCGGGACGAAATCGCGGCACTCCAGATAAAGCGCCTCAAGAAGACGCTCAAGCATGCCTATGCGAACGTGCCCCACTACCGCAAGAAGTTCGACGACGCCGGGGTGCATCCCCGCGATTTCAGGCAAATCGAAGACCTCGCCAAGTTACCGTTTACGACCAAGGAAGATTTGCGCCAGAACTACCCCTTCGGAATGTTCGCCGTGCCGCGGGACAAAGTCGTGCGAATCCATGCCTCGAGCGGCACCACCGGCAAGCCGACCGTGGTCGGCTACACAAAGGGCGATATCGACGCGTGGGCAGCGTTGATGGCGCGTTCGATCCGTGCTGCGGGCGGTAAACCGGGCGACATCGTGCATGTCGCCTACGGCTATGGCCTTTTTACGGGCGGCCTCGGCGCCCATTACGGCGCTGAGCGTCTCGGCTGCACGGTCATTCCAATCTCGAGCGGCATGACCGAGAGGCAAGTTCAGCTCATCCGGGATTTCAAGCCCGACATCATCATGGTGACCCCGAGCTATATGCTCGCGATCGGGGACGAGTTCGTGCGTCAGGGCTTCGATCCGCGCGAATCGTCGCTGCGGATCGGCATCCACGGTGCTGAACCCTGGACCGAGGCGATGCGCAAGGAGATCGAGGCCCATTTCGATATCGACGCGGTCGACATCTACGGTCTGTCGGAGGTCATGGGACCCGGCGTTGCGATCGAATGCGTCGAGACCAAGGATGGACCCACGATCTGGGAGGACCATTTTTTCCCCGAAATCATCGATCCCGCCACGACGGAGCCGCTTGCCGACGGCGAGCTGGGCGAGATGGTCTTCACCACACTCACGAAGCAAGCGTTTCCCGTCATACGGTATCGCACCCGCGATCTTACACGTCTCGCTCCACCTTCGGCGCGGAGCTTTCGTCGCTTCACGCGGATAATGGGGCGCACCGACGACATGCTGATTATTCGTGGCGTGAATATCTTTCCAACACAGATCGAGGAACTCATTCTCAAGGACGAACGCCTCTCGCCGCACTATGTGCTCGAGGTGCGACGTGAAGAAAGACTCGACAGCTTGACCGTGGTCGTCGAGGGGGGGATGGGCTTGTCCTCGACGTTGGCGAATACCGCCGCCCGTTCGCTCGAGCACGCGATCAAGGCCTATGTCGGCGTCAATACCGACGTGAAAGTCGTTCCCGCGAATACGGTCGAGCGCTCGATGGGCAAGGCCAAGCGCATCGTCGATTTGCGGCCGCAGCGCTGAGCGGGCGGACTTCGATTACGCTTGGAATAGCAATGAGCAGCCACCAATACCGGCACTACGGCTATCGTCCGGCCAATGAGATGTCGGGCCGGCTCCACCAAGTCGTTATCGTAGGAGCGGGGCCGGTCGGGCTTGCCGCTGCGATCGACCTTGCTCAGCACGGCGTGGAATGCGTCGTCATCGACGAGGACGATACCGTCAGCGTCGGCAGCCGCGCCATCTGCTGGGCCAAACGCACGCTTGAGATTTTTGCCCGTCTCGGCGCGGTGGAAGCGATGATGGCGAAGGGCATCACCTGGAACCGCGGCCGCGTGTTCCACGGCGATCGCGAACTCTACAGCTTCGATCTCCTGCGGGAGCTCGGTCACAAATACCCGGCCTTTATCAACCTCCAACAATATTATGTCGAGGAGGCGCTCGTCGCGCGCTCCGCCCAGTTGGAAACGATCGACCTTCGTTGGCGTCACAAGCTCGTGGGCTTGCGAGCGGGAGGGGACGCCGTTTGGCTCGATGTCGAGACGCCGGAGGGTAGCTACGTCTTGACCGCCCAGTTCCTGATCGCAGCCGATGGCGCGCGGAGTACGACGCGCCACCTCCTCGGACTGGAGTTCGAAGGCCGCGTTTTCGAGGATCGCTTCCTGATCGCCGACGTCAGGATGAGGGCGGATTTTCCGACCGAGCGTTGGTTCTGGTTCGCACCTCCCTTTCACCCAGGTCCTTCGGCGCTGCTTCACCGCCAGGCCGATGATATCTGGCGCATCGATCTCCAACTTGGCCCCGACGTCGACCCAGACGAAGAGCGAAAACCCGATCGCGTGATCCCCCGGCTCAAGGCGATGCTCGGGCCGGACCGGCCATTCGAACTCGAGTGGGTCAGTGTTTACCGATTTCAGTGTCGGATGCTGGATCGTTTTCGCCACGGCCGTGTGATCTTTGTCGGCGATTCGGCGCACCAGGTCTCGCCTTTCGGCGCTCGCGGCGGCAATTCGGGCATACAGGATGCCGACAATCTCTCATGGAAACTCGCACTCGTCCTTGCCGGCCGAGCACCCGAGGCCCTCATCGACACTTACGATAGCGAGCGCGTACCTGCTGCACGCGAGAATGTCCGCGTCACCACCGCGACGACGGATTTCATGTCCGCGAAGGGCCCCTCGGCCGTTGCATTCCGCGACGCCGTGCTCGAGCTTGCCGAGACGACTCCTTGCGCGCGCGCATTCCTGAACAGCGGCCGGCTTTCGCTGCCGGCGATCCTTCGCAACTCGAGCCTCAACACGCCCGACAGCGACACGTTTTCGGGCCTGCTCGTGCCAGGCGCTCCTGCCTCCGACGCGCCGGTCGAGTGCCGCGGCGCACTGGGCTGGCTGCTCGACGAACTCGCCGGCACCTTCACGCTGCTTGTATTCGGAGACGCGATTTCGGCAAAAGCCGCCTGTGAGTCATTGCCCCCTCGCTCGCCCGCACTCCGTCTCGTCTCGATCGATGCGACGGGCAAGGGATCGCGAGACTTGATCGACGTCAAGGGCATTGCCGCAGAGCGCTACGATGCCGAGGAGGGTAGCGCCTATTTGCTGCGCCCGGATCAGCATGTCGCCGCACGCTGGCGGAAGATTGAGGGTGGGGCACTCAAGTCTGCTCTTGACCGTGCTGTTGGGCTCAAGGTTCGAACAGGGGAGTAACTGCCATGTCCGCGGTATTGCGCGAAACCTTGAATGTCGCTTCACCGGACGAGCTTTATGAATTGCTGATAAAGGCGCATGAGGGCCTTAGCGAGGCAGAGTGCCTCAAGCTCGATGCCAAGCTCATCATCCTCCTCTCGAATCATATCGGGGATATCGACGTCCTTCGCAGTGCGATCGCGAAGGCCAAAGAGCGCGAATAGCAACACGGCCCATCTATCCAACGCGCCCGACTGTTCATAAAGTAGAGGCCGATGGGCAGCATTTATCACCACGTCGTCCAAACCGTCGGCGCCAACCAGCACCTTGCTTACGCGCTCGTTTTCTTCCTTGCCTTCTCGGAGTCTTTCCCCGTCCTCGGATCGATCATACCGGGAACCTCGATTATCCTCGCGATCGCGGCCCTTGTACCGAGTGGCGCCGTAGACATCTGGTGGCTGCTCGGGTCGGCGATCCTGGGTGCGATCCTGGGAGATGGGTTTTCCTACTGGCTCGGCTATCGCTACCACGAGCAGATCCTCGCGATGTGGCCGTTCCGGAGGTATCCGCAACTCATCTCGGTCGGCCGCGCGCAAATCGAAAAGCATGGCGGCAAAAGCGTCTTCATTGCCCGCTTTACCCCGGCGATTCGCGCGGTCGTGCCGATCGTCGCGGGAATCCTGCGGATGGGTCCTTGGCGCTTCTATCTGGTGAACGTCGCTTCGGCTTTCGCGTGGGCCGTGTCGCACATCATCCCAGCCGTGGTGGCCGGTGCGTCCCTCGTACTCGCCGGCGAGGTCGGCGGACGGCTCCTCGCCCTCATCGTCATTCTGATTGTCGTCCTCTGGGTGATCATCACCGTCGTTCGCCGTATCGTGCGCCAGGGACTCCCGATTCTCGCGAATAAGCTCTTCCAGTTGTGGCACTGGGCGCGAGGTCACGACAACTGGGTGAGTCGCGAAATTCTGTCCGCCCTTGATCCGACCCACAATGAAGTGAAGGGCTTGCTCGGGCTTATCGGCCTGCTCGTCCTTTCGGGCTGGGCGCTCGTGGGCATCGTGCGCGAGGTCGTGACGGGCGACCCACTATCGCGCGCCGATCAAGCAGTGTTCAATTTCATGCAGGCCATGCGAACGGTTTGGGGCGACCGGGTCATGGTCGTCCTGACCGAGCTTGGCGACGCCGTGGTAACGGTTGCGGTGGTGCTTGCCGTAACACTTTGGCTTGCCGCCCGGCGGGCGTGGCGGGCATTGGCCTACTGGCTAGGCGCGTTTGCCTTTGCGGCCCTTTGCGTCGAGTTATTCAAACTCGTCCTGCGCGCACCACGGCCGATTCAGCTCGGCGCCGGAACGAACTCGTTCGCTTTTCCCTCCGGCCACGCCGCAATCGCAGCAACGGTGTATGGATTCCTCACGCTTCTCATCGCGCGCGAACTTGCACCTCGTCCACGTCAGATGGTTGCGGCCTCAGCGGCGCTATTGGTCATTCTCATCGCATTCTCACGCCTCTACCTCGGCGCGAATTGGTCGTCGGACGTAATTGCCGGCCTTGCGTTTGCCCTTGCGTGGACAGCGGGCCTTGGCATTGTCTATCTAAGTCACGTCCCTCAAAACATCGGTGCGCGTGCCCTGCTCACCATTGCTTCACTTGCCTTCGTCATCGTTGGCACGCTCCATGTCGCGGACAACTATACTCTCGATACGGCTCGATACGCGCCCCAACCGGCGACCGAGCGAATGGCCGCCGATCTCTGGTGGAACGACGGTTGGGCAACCCAGCCGGCGCGACGCATCGATCTCGGGGGTGGTCTCGAGGAGCCGATTACCGTGCAATGGGTCGGCTCAGTCGTCGATTTGAGATCGCGCCTCTTGGCGCGAGGGTGGAGGGAGCCCCCCGAACTCGGCCTTACATCTGTCCTGGCTTGGCTCAATCCAAGTGCCGATCTCGAGGAACTGCCGACACTCACACGACTGCATGATGGACGCCCCGCGCGCCTGATACTCATCTATCCCGAGGGGACGACGCGCAATGGGGTACGCTCGCGGTTGATACTGCGGCTCTGGCGTTCGAATCTTCGCATCGAGGACAGTCCGCACAACACGTATCGGCTCTGGCTCGGCGCTGTCGTCGAACAGCGCATCGCCCATCTCGGCACGCTTGTTTCATTTGCCGTGCCGATGCGCGATGAAAATGCTCCACGCGCGCTACTGGAAACTGCCTTGGCGCCAGTCAAGGTCGTAAAGCGCAAGGGTTTTGCCGATGCCTCGGGCTGGAATGGTTGGGTCCTTCTCGCCCACGATACCACCGTTTCCCTGCCGACTCCCGATATGCCATCGGAGCATTAAGCGACCGGCACCCTGCAATCTTGCTCTCTATCCCACGCCAGACACCGCGTTCTGCCACGAACGAGCGGGGCCAAAGGATAATGCGCTTAGCGTTGCCCTAACCCTGCAATGCCTTCCACATCTCTTTGTCGCGCTTGGCAGTCCAAATGCGCGGATCGACGATCCCGCTCGCCTCGTCGTAGGCGCGGCTTACATTGAAAGGGATACAGTGCTCGAAAATCACCAGTTCCCCATATTTGGGCCGAAGCGCTCGATAGGTGCGGTCGAAAACGGATTTGAGCGGTTCGCGCGCGCGAACCCCATTTTGAACGGTATCCAGGAGGGCGCGAACGAAGTCCTGCGTACCGTCGATCGCGACGTTCACCGCGCGCGGTGTCTTCAAGGCAGGGCCGCGACCCGGCACCAGCTTCCTCGCCCCGAGGGCGCGCACTTTCTCAAGGGTTCCTGGCCATTCGTTCAAGTAGGCATCGCCACAATAGGGTGCCGCACCCTGCTCGACCAGATCGCCCGAGAACAGCACCCTTTCCTTGGGCAGCCAGACGACGGTGTCACCCTTGGAGTGCCCCTTCCCAAGATGCTCAATCCTGATCTCCCGCTTGCCGAGCCAAAGCGTGAGGCTTCCGTCGAATACGATCGTCGGCCAGGTGAGGCCCGGCACCGTCTCGATCTTTTTGAATAAGCGGGGAAAGCGCTCGGCTTCCGATTTGAAGTCCTGGGCGCCGCGCTCCCCAATGAGGTCATAAGTTCCGCGGCTTGCGACGATCTGGCCTGCACGATAGGCGGATGCGCCCAAGACGCGTACCGCATGGTAGTGGGTGAGCACGAGATAGCGGATCGGTTTCTTCGTGACATCGCGGATGCGACGTATGAGCCGCCGCGCCTGAAAGGGGGTCGCCAGCGCATCGATTACCATGACGCCGTCATCGCCAATGATGACGCCTGCGTTTGGGTCGCCCTCGGCGGTGTAAGCGAAGACGCCGTCGGCGAGCTTGTCGAAGCGCACTTTCTTCTCCTTGAGGTCGCCCTGCGAGGCAAAAGCTTTGGGCATCTGCGGTCCCTCCCGAGCTGCTCGATCGATGCAGAGACTATACCCGCTCCTCTCGGAAGCCGAGACAAGCCAAGTGAGCACATGCGGCCGCACCCTGCAGGTTGCACATCCGAGATCGTGCGCAAGCCGAAACGAATAAACTTGCATCGGCACCGCCGACCGTGCCACAGGAAATCCGGCTTGCCGCACGTCATGTCTTGGAGCCTTTATGCCGAAGGGAAAGCACATCGAGGATCTTGTCGCCGATCTCTTGGCGCATAGGCCGCCGCGCGCAAAGTCCCTGATCGTCACGATCTTTGGCGACGCGATCGCACCTCATGGCGGCACGGTTTGGCTCGGCAGCCTGATTGCACTTTTAGCACCCTTCCATATCAATGAGCGGCATGTGCGCACGGCGGTCCTTCGCGTGTCCCGCGAGGGCTGGCTCGCCTCGCGACAGATCGGCCGGCGCAGCTTTTACAGCTTGACCGACGACGGCCGGCAGCGCTTCGAGGATGCACATCGGAGAATCTACGCATTCGAGCCGGCGCTTTGGGCCGGGGAATGGCACATCGTCTTCGTTGGGCAGGGTAACCTGTCCGCAGCGGAACGTGGATCTCTCAAGAGGGAACTTAATTGGCAGGGGTTCGGGAATTTCGGAGCGGGCGTGCTCGCCCACCCGAGTGCGGACCCGCAAGCACTTCGCAATGTGCTCAATAGCCTCGGTGTTTCTGGCCGCGTTGCGATCATGCTTGCGAAAAATAATGCGCTCGCGAGCGAGAATGCCATGTGCGAGCTCGTCCGCAATGCGTGGGACCTTGACAGCCTGTCGGACGCCTATCGTGGTTTCCTCGATCGCTTCCAGCCGATCGGCCGTGCGCTCGCGGCCGGCGGGGCGGCGGACCCCGCCGTGTCATTTCTGATCCGCGTGATGGCGATCCACGAATATCGCCGTGTGCTGTTGCGCGATCCGCAGCTGCCGGAGACACTCCTGCCCGAGGCGTGGGCGGGGGCGGCTGCGCGCCGCCTTTGTCAGGAGATCTACCGTCGGGCGGCCGGCCCAGCCGAAAGATACCTCAAGTCGCTCCTCAAAGGACCGGACGGACCGCTGCCTGACGCCCAGGGATATTT
>DASPOR010000080.1 GCA_035625915.1 Alphaproteobacteria bacterium
TCCGCCATCGCCTCCACATAGGCGTAGGCGTCGTAAAGCTCGGTCTTCTGCTTGGGGGTGAGTGTGAGGCCCGCACGCATGGCGAGGGTCTCGAACGCCTCCTTGGTGATTGTGGGTTTTGGCACGAGCGGCTCCCTTCCTCAGAATCCGAATGCAACGAGTGACGGTATGTGGCGGTATACTGCCGTCTCCGCCGCCGGGCAATGGCAGGCGATAGATTCCGCGGGCTATTCCTCACCCGCACGGCGGCTTGCAACGATCCACTTGCCGCCGCGACCGGCACGAATGCCGTAGGCCCACACACGGACGCGGTTCGCCAAAGTCCAACCGAAGAAGAGTTTCGATAACAACAAAGGCGTGCAAAAATATGTCGAAGTGTGCAAAAATAGGTTTATAGGGGCGCGTTCCCGCGCCCTCGTGCGCTTTCCCGGAGATGTTCGTATCTCCAAGACAGAGCGGTACTGCACGGGAATCGCATATTTCTTCTTCAATCCCGGTGAATGGATGGCGTCTCCCGATCTTCCCCCATGGCTCCTTGAGCTGAGCATGCTTCTCCAACGCGATGTCGCTGCGGCGGACGCCGGAATCATTCGGATCGAAGTGTCCGCGCTTACGGCGCTCTGGGCCTGCTCGCCGGTGGAAGCCGAATGGATTCTATCCGAGGCGGCGACGCATGCGGGCCTTGCTGTCGGCGTGGCGCAAGAAGGCTTCTTCGACGTGATGACGATCGAAGAGGCTCATGCCGCTCTCGATGAAATGCAGGAAGCGCATCGACCGAAACGGCCTCATTGAGGCGCTGATCGCTAGGCAAACCCCTTGTCGAGTGGTGACTGAGGAAGACGGGAGTGCCGTTCGATTGCGATGCCGAAGGTCGTTATCGCTAGCCATGAGGAGATGAAGGCTGGCACCATGGCCGTGGTATTCAACGCACATTGACGGTTGCTGCGTGCGAGCCGAGTGCCATGCATCACGGAGAATAAATGGCGATCGACATCCTTTCGATAGGCGAGGCGATGGTGGAGTTCAATGCCGCCGGGCCCGCTGCGGAAGGAGCCACTTACGTCCAAGGCTACGGCGGCGACAGTTCGAACGCCGCGATCGCCGCGGCACGCCAGGGTGCTTCGGTCGGCTATATAAGCGCTGTCGGCGCCGATCTCTTTGGCGAATCGCTCCTGGCCCTTTGGGCGCGGGAAGGCGTCGACAGCCAAAACGTAAAGCGCGACCCATCGGCACCGACGGGAATCTATTTCGTCACGCATGGGCCGGCCGGCCATAGCTTCACATACTACCGCCGCGGCTCCGCGGCGAGCCGCATGACGCCGGCTGATGTCTCCGAACACGCGATCGCGGGCGCGCGAATCCTGCACGCGTCCGGCATCAGCCAAGCAATCGGCAAAAGTGCCGAGGCGGCTGTGACTCACGCGATCGAGCTTGCGAAAAAGCACCGCGTGAAGGTTTCCTACGATACCAATTTGCGCCTTCAGCTTTGGCCGATCGAACGCGCGCGCAAGGTGATCCACGCTTCGATTGCGCGTGCCGACATCGCCCTGCCGAGCATCGAGGATGCCCGGCAGTTGACCGGGCACCATGATCCCGATGCCGTCGTGGATTTCTATCTCGACCTCGGTGCCCCCCTCGTCGTTCTCAAGCTCGGCGACCAAGGTTGCCTCGTCGCGACCGCCACGGAGCGCAGGCGAATTGCGGGACACGTCGTCACGGCAGTCGATGCGACGGGTGCGGGCGATACATTCTGCGGGACCTTTCTTGCTCGCATTGCGGCCGGCGACGACCCATTCGCCGCGGCGCGCCAAGCCAATGCCGCAGCCGCCCTGTCGACCATGGGCTATGGCGCCGTGGCCCCGATCCCAACGCGCAAGGCGGTTGAGCGCTTTCTGGCGGACCGCCAAGCGCATGCCGTATCGTGAGGTCCGCAATATGAGCGAAACTCTGTCCACCAGATCGGTTGAAATCGCCAAAATACTGGCTCTTGCGCCCGTGGTCCCTGTCCTGACGGTCGAGGATCCCAAGACCGCGGTGGCGCTCGCGAGGGCGCTCGTCGAGGGCGGGCTTCGCGCGATCGAGATCACGCTACGCACCGATCGCGCGCTCGATGCGGCACGGGCTGTCATGGCGGAAGTGGAGGAAGCGGTCGTGGGACTCGGCACCGTCCTCACCCCATCGCAGATTGTCGCCGCATCGAAGCTGGGCGCGCGGTTCGCCGTGAGCCCCGGCCACACACCCGGTTTGCTCGACGCAGCGCTCGATGTTCGCCTTCCCTATCTACCGGGTGCCGCCACGGCGTCAGAGACGATGGAATTGCTCGAGCGCGGCTATACCCACATCAAATTCTTCCCGGCCGAATCGCTGGGCGGGGTCGGTGCGTTGCGAGGGCTCGCGGCCCCCTTGCGCGCGGCCCGCTTTTGCCCGACAGGCGGCATCGATGCGGAAAAGGCAAAGGCTTATCTCGCACTTCCCTCGGTCGCCGCAATCGGCGGTTCCTGGGTCGCCCCCGTCGAACGGATCGCCCAAGGCGACTGGGCCTCGATCACCGGACTTGCCCGTCAGGCGGCAGCACTCCGCCCGGCAGCCGCGACTCAGCGATAGGGTCGCATGTCCCGGCGGCACGAGGGCGCGTCTTGAGCCTGTCGGACTCGGCCGAATGACTCATTCGTCCGTCGGGCGCTCGCAAAGGCCGCAGGCGATATCCAGATTTCGGCTTTGCGTTTCAGCCGAAATCCCATCGTGACATTTAAGTTTCATGGGCGGGCGAAAGAGTACAATTAATTGGATTCGAAATACCGTCGACTTCACCTATTGAGAGCAGATCAGGGTAAAACTAAAGGGCCGCCACAGCATCTCCCGCGGCGGCCCCGGTATTTTCGTCCGATTCGGACCGGATCAGCCCTTAAGGGCGGCCAAGGTCGCCTTGTCGAGCTTGCCGGTGACCTTCAGGCCATGACCCTGCTGGAACGACTTCACAGCGGCGCGGGTCTTCGGGCCGTACTTGCCGTCGACGGTAAGGTTGGCGCCATTCTTGTTGAGCGCTTCCTGCGCGGACTTGACCGTGTCACTGGAATGATGGTGGGCCATGGCGGCGGCGGCCGGGCTCGTCATGGTGGGAACTACGGCAACTGCGCCAAATGCCAAGGCGGTAGCTAGTGCTGCGATGCGGATGGTCGTCTTCATGTTTTAACACTCCTGTGGAAGCAAGAATTGTGTCGAAACCATACTACAAGATCTCGGTGCATGCGATGGCAAGCAAGAGCCTGACGCACATTTTTTGCGGTCTTTAGCGGTTCTTTTCTCGGTGCGCCTTGACTTGGGCCAGAGCACCGGATCGGATCAGCCCAAGATCGCCAGCGCCTACCACAATATCGTAGCCGCGGTCAAACAACTCCTGCCAGCCATAGGGCCCATATGGTACCGCACCCATCGGTTTTCCCGCCTTTTTTATGGCCTTTTCGGCCCGCTCAAGGAGTGCAAGGACCTCGGGATCGTCAAACCGGCTTGGCTTGCCGATGCTCGAGGCGAGATCGTTCGGCCCGATGAAGAGGATATCCACACCTTCGACTTTCGCGATCTCGGGAATGTTCTCGACGGTCTTGACTGTCTCGACCTGACACATGATCAGGAGATTGTCGTGCGCGGTGTCGAGATAGTGCCGCTGTGCAAGCCCGTAATCCGCACCCCGAATGCCGCCGGTCGCGTTGCCGCGCGTGCCGCGCGGGGGGTAACGGCAGGCCTGCACCGCCGCCTTGGCCTCCGCCGCCGTCTCGACCATCGGGATCATGACTCCTTCGATACCGATATCGAGGGCGCGCTTGAGATAGACCGGATCGTTCCACGGCACGCGCATCATCATTGTCGTCCCGGCGGAACCGGCCGCCTGGAGGAGGCCGATCGCGCTCACGAGTGTGCCGGGCGCATGCTCATGGTCGATGAGGCCGAAATCGTAACCGGCGTAACCAAGAACCTCGGCTGCCAGAATGCTCTCGCTCAGCACCCAGAACCCTAGCGCTTTCTTCCCGGCGGCAAGCCTTTTCTTGAGCAAATTCTCCCGGTACATCGTCGGGGCCCCTCCTCGTATGGTGGATGTGAAGTTTCCACGATTTTAGCGGCAGTTGCGCTTATGAGCGTCAAATCCGAGTACCACACTAACATCTACATGTTGCTCGTGTGGCTTTGAATCCGAAGTTCGCGCACCGTCTCGCACCCAGACAGGGCGAATTTCCGATTCGCCACACGAGTGCGATTGAACGAGACGATCGTTGAACGGGTGTTGCTCGCGCGGCGCCCGATTATGACGGAGGGGTAGCCCGGCGTCAGGCATTTTTGGTTGTGTGCCGGCGGGCGCTATAGTCTTTGGCGTGACCGCACTCGCGCACCGATCATCCCTCCTACCCGAGCCGTTTGCCGGCTGGTTCGCCCGGCGTGGTTGGACGGCTCACGCGCATCAACTCGAGATGCTCGAGTCCGCGAATGCCGGCTTATCGACACTCCTGATCGCGCCCACGGGTGGAGGCAAGACGCTCGCCGGCTTTCTGCCGACACTGGTCGAGCTTTCTCGCCACCCGACCGATAACCTCCACACCCTCTACATCTCGCCCTTGAAGGCACTTGCCGTCGACATCCACCGCAATCTCGACGCACCTATCGCCGAAATGAAATTGGCGATCCGTGCCGAGACGCGGACCGGCGACACGCCACAGGCGAAACGTGCGCGTCAGCGGCGCAGCCCGCCGCAGTTGCTGCTCACCACGCCGGAATCCCTAGCGCTCCTCCTGTCCTACGAGGATGCGGGAACGTTCTTTGCCGGCTTGCGTGCGGTGATTGTCGACGAACTCCATGCGCTTGCCGACAATAAGCGCGGCGACCTCCTCTCGCTTGGCCTCGCACGCCTCCAGCGCCTGGCAACCCGGTGCCGCCGCGTCGGTCTCTCGGCCACGGTGGCCGAGCCAACGATCCTGCTCGATTGGCTTTCCCCCGCGGCCGATCGGGTGCAAGCCCCTGTGAGGCTCCTGCGCGGCGGTGGCGGGGCAGAGGCATCGATCTCGATCCTCACGCCCGGCGAACGGATTCCGTGGTCCGGCCACATGGCGCTACACGCAATGCCCGAGGTGATGGCCGCGATCCGCGAAGCCGGCACGACGATTGTCTTCGTCAACACGCGCGCCCAGGCGGAGCTCGTGTTCCAGGCCCTTTGGCACCTCAACGACCAGAACCTGCCGATTGCACTCCATCATGGCAGCCTCGCCGCCGAGCAACGCCGCAAGGTCGAAGCCGCCATGGCGCGCGGCGCGCTCAAGGCGGTGGTGGCGACGTCGTCACTCGACCTTGGAATCGATTGGGGGGCAGTCGATCTCGTGATCCAGGTCGGCGCTCCCAAGGGAGCCTCACGTCTCTTGCAGCGTATTGGACGCTCGAACCACCGCCTCGATCGTCCAAGCCGCGCGATCCTCGTGCCCGGCAATCGTTTCGAGCTTCTCGAATGCCGGGCGGCAATCGCGGCCGTGGCCGACGGCGAGCTCGACAGCGAACGGCCGCGCCAAGGCGCTCTCGACGTGCTCGCCCAGCACATCGCGGGCATGGCCGTCGCAGGCGGCTTTCATGCCGAAGCACTTTATGCCGAAGTGATGGCGGCGGCCCCGTATCGCAGCCTGTCGCGCCGCGAGTTCGATGACGTACTCGCCTTCGTGGCGACGGGCGGATACGCCCTCGGGGGTTATGAACGGTTTCGGCGCCTTGCTCGCGACGAGACTGGATTCTATCGACCGGCTTCGCAAGACGTCGCAAGGCGTTACCGAATGAACATAGGCACAATCGTCGAGCAGCCGACATTGCGGGTCAGGCTCAAAGGCGGGCGCATGCTCGGCGAAGTCGAGGAATATTTCGTCCAAGGCTTAATGCCGGGCGACACCTTCGTCTTCTCGGGTGAGCTTTTGCGCTACGAAGGCATACGCGAGACGGTTGTCGAGGTGACCCGTGGCGCTGGCGAAGCGCCAAAGGTTCCGGCTTATGCGGGGGGCAGACTGCCCTTGACGACGAACCTCGCAGGCCGCGTACGCGCGATGATCGCCTCGCCGGCCGCCTGGCGTCAGCTTCCCGCCGAGGTCGTCGAGTGGCTCCGCATGCAGCAAATTCGATCGGTCCTGCCCATGCCGGAAGGACTCCTGGTCGAGCTTTTCCCCCGCGGCGGTAAGGAATATCTCGTCGCTTATTGCTTCGAGGGCCGAAACGCTCACCAGACCCTCGGCATGCTTCTCACCCGCCGGATGGAGCGCGCGGGGTGCCGTCCGCTCGGATTCGTCGCGAGCGACTATTGCATTGGGGTCTGGAGTCTCAGCCAACCGCGCGACGTGCCCGGTCTTTTTGCCCAGGACATGCTCGGCGACGATCTCGAGGCATGGATGGCCGATTCGAGCATGCTCAAGCGCACGTTCCGTAACGTGGCGGTCATCGCCGGGCTGATCGAGCGTCGGCATCCTGGGCAGGAAAAGACCGCACGCCAGGTCCTCTTCAACGCCGATCTCATCTACGACGTACTGCGCCGGCACGAGCCGAACCACGTCCTCCTTCGGGCTACGCGCGCCGACGCGGCGACGGGCCTGACCGACGTGCGCCGGCTCGCCGACATGCTCGCACGGATCGAGGGGCGCATCACGGTCCGGCGGCTTTCTCGGGTCTCTCCTCTGGCCGTGCCGGTTCTGCTCGATATCGGTCGCGAGAGCGTCTACGGTGCAGCGCTCGACACTTTGCTCGACGAAGCGGCGGCAGAGTTGATTGCGGAAGCGCTTGCGCCACCCGACGCGCAAGGCGTGCTATTGTAATCTCAGCCGTAATTGAACGGACAGTCGAGACGCGAGGGCGAGATTGACGACGACAATAACGCTAAACGGCGCCGAATTGACGCTCGATCCGTCGGGTGCGCTTTGGTGGCCGCAGGCACGATGCCTCGTCGTCGCCGATCTCCATCTCGAGAAAGGTTCGAGCTATGCGCTCGTGGGGCGGATGCTCCCCCCTTACGACACGCGCGCGACGATCGAGCGACTGGCGATTGTGCTGCGGCGCTACCGTCCCGACCGCGTCATAGCGCTTGGCGATAGCTTCCACGATGGCGATGCGCGTTCGCGTATGGCTGAAGACGACGCAGAACGCCTCACCCGGCTCGTTCGCGATCACGATTGGATTTGGATAGAAGGCAACCACGACCCGTCGCCACCGGTGGAACTTGGCGGGCGCGTCGAGGCCGAACTCTCGATGGATCCGCTCGTCTTTCGGCATGAGGCCAGTAAGGACGGGCGGGGCGAGGTCTGCGGACATTTTCATCCCAAGGCCGCCGTCAGGGCGCGCGGTCGGCGCATCTCCGGCCGGTGCTTCGTAACCGATGGTACGCGTCTTGTGCTTCCGGCCTTCGGCGCCTACACGGGCGGGCTCGATGCTCTGGATCCCGCGATTGCGGGCCTGTTCGACGGTGTGGCGCGCATCTATCTGATCGGGCGAGAGGGAATATATCTTTTTGGCGCCGACCGGCTCGAGCGCGCGGTGCGGGGCGAGATACCATTCCCCGTGCGTTGAGCTCAACGGGGGTCAACGCGGAAGTCGAGCGGAACCCCGTCGAGGCCATCGAATTGTGCCCGAACGAGGACCCCATCGGGGCCATACCACAGCTCGCGGGTGGTGTCGCCGGATATGCTGACGTGGCGCGCGGGTACGTCCCGTCCGTTGACCGGCAGCGGGACTTCTGCACCCACGCTAGACTTGACCGAGAGCAATTTGCCAGTCTCGACATCGAGGACCGCGTCGCTTTTGGTCATGTCGATGTGCCAGAGGGTCGATGGCACCAAGTTTGAAGGCGCTTCGAAATGCCCGCCGTCTCCGTCGACAATGAAGCCGCTCGGCGTGCGGGTCGCGTCGACGCCTGCGGACTCGTCGTCGTTGTTGACGATCGCGGCAAGCTCGACCAGCTTGCCATCGGTCCAGGTTTCCTTTGCACGCAGTACGTAGCGATGGGTCACGTAAACATTGATCCGTCGCACCGTGATGTCGATCTCGTTGTCGATCAGCAGCTTGGCGCCGGCGTGATGAACGATCATGGTCTGCCGGCCGACCTTCAGGCCCTCGCGCCAAATCGTCCAGCGGATCGTTCCTTCCGGTGCATCGATGGCATAAGCGCGGATTGGGTCGGCGACGGCAATGAATGCGAGAAGAAAACATGCGACGGTGCGGCGAGCGGCGGCGCGACGACAGTCGCTCATATCGGCATTTTGGCTGCATACGCAGCCGATTGCCCCCGCGCCGGCATCCGTCGCCTCCTCCGCCGAATTTGCTTCCCCGCGCGAGGCTAGCGATCCAACGGCTGATCGGTCAAGCGCGCCGCCTGGCCCCGGGCGCTTTTCGCACGCCCGCTGTTTGTTGTAAGGTTGCCCCATGAGACGGCAGACGGCCAAATCCGCCCCCAGCGTCCTGGTCCCCTTTGGAAAGCACCGCCACGATCATCGGGATTGCCAGGCGGCCGCCCTCGACACCGCGGAGCGCCTCTGCACCCTGCGCGGCGCCCGCTTGACTTACCTGCGGCGCCGGGTGCTCGAGCTCATATGGCGCAGCCACGATCCGATCGGCGCCTATGCGATCCTCGATGCGCTCCGGGAGGAGGGACGCGGTGCAGCACCACCCACGGTTTACCGAGCGCTTGAGTTCCTGAGTGAGCAGGGGCTGATCCATCGGATCGAGTCGCGCAATGCCTATGTCGGTTGCGCCGATCCGGAGCACGGCCATACCAGCCAGTTCCTTGTATGCGGGCGCTGCGGGGCCGCATCCGAACTCCACGACGCGCGCATAGCCGGTGCGATCGCCGAGCGCACGAAGGAAGCAGGCTTTCGCGTGCAGCACCTTGTCGTCGAAGCAATCGGGCTCTGCCCGAGCTGTGCTGCGCAAATGCCGGCTGCGTGAGTTTCGATTTCACCGAGGTTCGGCCTCCCTCAGCTTCCCGTTCGGCTCGTCTCGTGCGCAAGCCAAAGGGCGAGGGTGAAGAGTGTGAGCGCACCCGCCTGATGTGCGGCGGCTAGTGGCACCGGCACGACCAGCAAGAGCGTCGCAATGCCGAGTGTGATCTGCAGCACGACCGCGAAAAGCAATAGGTTGGCGGCTAGGCGCGCGCGAGGGGGAAGCGCCCGGCGCCAAAGCGAGATCCAAAACGCAATGATGATTGCAAGGCTGACGAAAGCAAGAATGCGGTGATTGAATTGGGCCGTTGTCGCGTTCTCGAAGAAATTTGCGAGCGCCGGCGATCGGTCAAAAAGCCCATCGGGAATAAGTCTGCCATCCATCAGCGGAAACGTGTTGTAGACGAGCCCGGCGTGTAGCCCCGCCACGAAGGCACCGGAGAGCATCACGAAGAAAATCCATGCAACGAGCCGCAACGCTCGCCTTGCGGCTTTTTTTCCCCTCGGATCGTGGCCGGTGCGCGTTTCGCTTTGGGCCGGCGACTTCGGCCAAAGATGATCGAGGGCCAGCCAGAACATGCAAGCGTAGATGATAAGGGCAAGGGCGAGATGGGCCGCCAAACGGTAGGGACTTACCGACGTGCGCTCGACCAGGCCGCTCCTGACCATGAACCATCCAAGCGCACCCTGCATCGCCCCGAGCGCCAAGATTGCCGCAAGACGCCACGCGAGCTTGCGATCCACGCGACCGCGCGCCGCGAAGTAGACAAAGGGCAGAAAGAACGCGATCCCGATCGCGCGACCGAGGAGGCGGTGGATGTATTCCCACCAGAAGATCGACTTGAACTCGGCGAGCGTCATCCCCGCGTTCAAGATCTTGTATTGGGGCGTTTGCCGGTAGAGGTCGAACTGCGACTGCCAATCCGCCGCATTGAGCGGCGGGATCGTCCCCATGACTGGATTCCACTCCGTTATCGAAAGGCCGGAGAGCGTTAGCCGCGTGATGCCGCCGATGACGACCATGGCGAACACCAGGCCGCAACAACAGAGCAACCAATAGCCGATATCCCTTGTCGCGGAGGGTTCACCGGCCGATGTGCGAACGAAGTCGATTGGCGCCATGGGCGGGAGAGTGCCGGCCTCCTGGCCCTATCGCAAGTGGCTGCGCTGATCGGCCGCGCCGAGTGGATGGCCCGGCCGGCTTGGCAAGGCTCGAATGGGTTCCTAATGCAATCTCAGTTCGTGGCCGGCGTAGCGGATTTCCTTGGGGTGGATGAGGCCCACATTGCAGATTCTAACCGAATGAAGCTTGCCCTCGAGGTTGCGCTCCCAGTATTCGAGGAACCGGCGTAAGACCGGAAAATCCGGGCCCATATCGAGTTGCTGCCAGATAAAGCTCTGCAGCAGGGCCGGAAAATCCGGCAGATGGTAAAGGATTTCGGCCGTTGTCAGGCGATAATCCTTTGGAATCAGTCGGGAAACGCCCATTGCCTTGGCACCTCATGCTGACGTCTGCTCGAAACCGCGACCCTGCCTGCTTGACGATGCAAGGGGTGGGCCGCAGACCAGACAGTCGATTGTGCAAGGATAAGCCCAAAGGAGACAATAAAAAGTTAATCAAATCAATGATTTATCAGCATTTGAACGAGAGTGCTGCCAGGCGCCGCGACAAAATCTGAAACAGCCTCTTGAACATATTGTTCGGCAATCCTAAATCCGTGGCACTCAATGGGGGTGAGTGCTAACAATAAGCCCTACATTGCGCCGCAAATATCCCATAACGGAGGACCAATCATGAAGTTTCGACCGCTGCACGACCGTGTGCTCCTGCGCCGTATCGAGCAGGAGCAGAAGACCGCCGGGGGAATAATCATTCCCGACACGGCGAAGGAGAAACCCCAGGAAGGCGAGGTAATCGCCGTCGGCCCGGGCGCGCGCGATGAGAACGGCAAGCTCATCGCCCTTGACGTCAAGGCCGGCGACCGCGTGTTGTTCGGCAAATGGTCGGGCACCGAGGTGAAGATCGATGGCGAGGAACTCCTCATCATGAAGGAGTCCGACATCATGGGCATCATCGAGGGCGCCAGGGCCGGCAAGGCGAAAGCCGCTTAGGGAGGAGAGTTCAATCATGGCAGCGAAGGAAGTAAAATTCAGCGGCGACGCTCGTGCGCGCATGCTGCGCGGCGTCGATATCTTGGCGGACGCCGTCCGGGTTACCCTCGGCCCCAAGGGCCGCAATG
Source organism: Alphaproteobacteria bacterium (assembly GCA_035625915.1). NCBI lineage: Bacteria > Pseudomonadati > Pseudomonadota > Alphaproteobacteria > Alphaproteobacteria bacterium. The sequence continues at coordinate 11,183 of DASPOR010000080.1, forward strand.
TGGTGCTCGACAAATCGTTCGGCGCACCGCGCATCTCGAAGGACGGTGTCACGGTCGCCAAGGAGATCGAACTGGCCGACAAGTTCGAGAACATGGGTGCGCAGATGCTGCGCGAGGTCGCGAGCAAGACCTCGGACGTGGCAGGTGACGGCACCACGACGGCGACCGTGCTTGCGCAGGCGATCGTGCGCGAGGGCATCAAGG
>DASPOR010000081.1 GCA_035625915.1 Alphaproteobacteria bacterium
GCGGTCCAGGCCCGGCTGAAAAATCACCGCGCCCCGGCGCAATCGTCTCGACTGGCAAGACACTGCGCAGCGGGACGTATTCGCCGAACGGCACCAGGTGGAATTTGTCGTAGCGCGCGACGACGCGCCCCTCCTGGTCAAGCGCTTCGAGGCTATTGTAGTAGCGATAGGCGCTGCCATCCGGGCCCGGCCCGTCTTCGCGCGGCGTGCGGCGGAGCGTTCCGGTCAGAAGCAAGCCGCCCTTCGGCACGACACTCACAAGTGCATCGCGAAGCTGTACATCCTCATCGAGGAAGAACGGTCCGATGCTCGTCTCCGGCCAAACGATGTCGGTGATCCGTTCGCGGCCGGGGCCGTTGCTCAGGCGTATCGCGGTCAGGAGATTGTCGCGCACACGTTCGGCTTGCCACTTGTCCGCTTGCTCGATGTTAGGCTGCACGAGACGAAGCTCGACGCCGGGCACCATCGCCGTTGTGGCATTCGCGAGGCGGGCGGCACCGCCGCACCAGAGCGCCGCCGCGACCAGGATCGCCCCAAGGATCGGGAGCCAGGGCCGGCGCACGGCATCCGGTCCGCCCAGTGCCGCCGGCAAGGCGCCGATCAGGACCGTCACGAGGCTGAGGCCATAGATTCCGACGACGGACGCGAATTGGATCGGCGCGTCGGCAATCGTCCAGGTGTAGCCGATCAGGTTCCACGGAAAACCCGAGAGTGCGTGTCCCCTGACCCATTCGAATACCGTCCAGGCAAGGGCGAGTGCGAAGACGCGTCCTAGTCCCTTGGCGCGGCACATGCGCAATGCGACAAGTGCAAAGCCCGAATAGATCGCCATCCCAGCCGAAAGCCCCCCGGTCGCAAACGGGATCATCCAGCCGAATTGCGCGATATCGACCGCCATCGCAATTCCGACCCAATAGAGCCCGACGAGGAAAAAGCCGAAGCCGAACCACCAGCCGAGTGCGAATGCGGCCTTGAGCGTCTCGATACCGTCGGACAGCCAGAGGAGTCCCGTGAACGCCGGGACGATGAGGGGGGTCGCATAAAAGGGCGGCAATGCAAGGGCGGCGCAAATGCCGAGGAGAAACGCCAGACCGTATCGCCGAATCCCCCTGCGGGCCGCAACACGCGCTGAGAGGTCGACGAGGCGCGCGCCGAGCCCCGCACCTAGCGCCACGCGCGCCATGGTCATGAGGCAGCCGGCGGTAGTTGAGGAGCCTTGCGCACGCGCAGGCGCTTGATACGCCGCGCGTCGGCATCGATCACTTCGAATTCGTAGCCCGCGGGGTGGCCGATGATCTCGCCGCGCGCCGGCACGCGGCCGGCCAGGGCCGCAACGAGGCCACCGAGCGTGTCGACCTCTTCATGGGTGTCGTCGAGCGGGATTTTGCCCACGCGCTCCTCGAACGTCTCGATTTCGACGCGCCCATCCACGAGGAAGGTTCCATTCGGCAATTCCTGGATCATCGGCCTAGGATCGACATCGTGCTCATCCTCGATCTCGCCGACGATTTCCTCGACCAGGTCCTCGATCGTGACGATGCCGTCGATCCCGCCGAACTCGTCGACGACGAGCGCCAAATGATGACGCGTCGCCCTCATCTTGAGCAGGAGATCGAGCACGCGCATCGACGGCACGATGAAGAGCACGGGCCGCATGATCTTCGCGATTCGAAATTCGCTCTCGCGGCCCCACCAGGCGAGGACATCCTTGATGTGAACCATGCCGACGACGTCGTCGAGGGTCTCGCGATAGACGGGCATGCGCGAGTGAGCCTCCGTGCCCATCACGCGCGTCAGCTCGTCGAGCGAAAGCGTGTGTTCGACCGCGACGATGTCGGCGCGCGGCACCATGACGTCAGCGACCGTCAGGTCGTGCAGCTTCAAGATGTTCGCAAGAAGGGCGCGCTCCTGCGGATCGATTTCAGCGCCCGTCGCATCGGTCTCCTCGATGAGCTCGCCGAGCGCTTCGCGCAAGCCCGATTCGCCGTTGCGCGTCCGACGCACCCCGGTGAGCCATTGGCGCAGAATCCGAAACGGCGAAACGTCGCGCTCAGCCTCGTCGCCCGCCGTTTCGGACGCGGGTTTGGCGCCAGCATGCGCCGCATCGTCCAACAGCCGATCAGCCATGGGTCGGAACCCCTGCGACCGTCATTTCCCGCCCCTTCCGCGCACGGGTGCTGCGCGCGTTTCAATTCTTGGCGTCGTGCGCGCGGATCCGGGTGCCCGGCACCTATCGGCGACGCCCGGTCTCGACGTCGCCCGCCGCCGGGCGGCGTGCGAATTGGCGCCGTAAGGATCGGCGATGCCGAGACGAGCCAATATCAAAACCTCCAAACCTTCCATCCGCCGCGCCTCAGCGAGCCTATCATGATCATAGCCAAGGAGATGGAGCGTGCCATGTACAATGAGATGGACAAGGTGATGATCGAGCGGCTTGGCTTGGGCGGCCGCCTCGGCGCGGGTCGTCTCGAACGCCACGACGACGTCCCCGAGCAGTAACGGACGGCGGTCGGGAGCGGCAGTCGCCGCCCGTCGCTTGCGCAACGTCGGGCCGCCCGGTTCCGCCGTGGGAAACGAGAGAACGTTCGTTGCTTTGTCCCGCTTGCGGTATGTGCGGTTCAGCGTGCGCACGAGCCGGTCGTCGGCAAGCGCCAAACTAATCTCGACGCGCGGCGGCAACTTGCATCCGTCGACCCGCGCGCTCGCGACGGCTGCCTTCGCCGCGCGCCGGACCAATTCTTCGTGCTCGGGCACGGCGGCGGACCATGCCGAAGTCAGGATCGCGATTTCGATCCGGGTTGTCGCTCGGACGGCCGTCATGATTCGCCCATATCGCTCTTCCTGCGCCGCGTTTGCGCATTCTCGAGGAGGCGACGATCCTTTGCGTCATAGGCGCGCACCACGCGCGTCACCATGGGATGGCGCACCACGTCCGCGTCGGTGAAGCGAATGAATGTGATGCCGTCGACACCCTTGAGCACTTCGACCGCGTCCGCGAGACCCGAGCGCGCGCCGAGCGGCAAGTCGATCTGAGTCAAGTCGCCGGTCACGGCCATGCGGGAGTTCTCGCCAAGGCGCGTGAGGAACATCTTCATCTGCACGGGTGTGGTGTTCTGCGCTTCGTCGAGGATCACGAACGCATTCGAAAGCGTGCGTCCGCGCATGAAGGCAAGCGGTGCGATTTCGATCTCGCCGTTCGCGAGCCGCTTCATCACCTGATCCGCCGGCAGCATATCGTAAAGCGCGTCATAGAGCGGGCGCAGGTAGGGGTCGACCTTGTCGCGCACGTCGCCCGGCAAAAAGCCAAGCCGTTCGCCGGCCTCGACCGCGGGCCGCGAAAGGATGATGCGGTCCACTTTGCCGCTCGTCATCAAGGTGACGGCCATCGCGACCGCAAGATAGGTCTTGCCCGTCCCTGCGGGTCCGAGACCGAACACGAGCTCGTAGGATTGGAGCGACTTCATATATTCGGCCTGTGTGGGCGAACGGGGTGCGATCACCCGCCGGCGGGTGGCGAGCTCGATTTCCGGTTCCGCCGACCCAGCACCGCCGCGTGAGGCGAGACGCAGTGCTGCATCGACCTCGTGGAGGTCGACATCCTTGCCGCTCTTGAGGCGGCGATAAAGGCTGCGGATGGCCTCCCGCGCCGTTTCAATACCGTCTGCCGGCCCCTGGATCGAAAGCTGGTTGCCGCGCTGGCTGAGCTCGACGCCGAGCTGTTGTTCGATTCGCGCGAGGTGCTGATCGTGCTCGCCAAAGAGCCGCGGCAGCAATCGATTGTCCTCGAACTGCAAACGAACGGGAGCGCCTTCGCGCTCGGGCGGGCGCGTCCTCACGCGATGATCCTCACGTCCTCCCCTCGATCCGCGGGTGTCGGTGCTGGTGCCGGCCGTCCTGCGCAAGCGTGCACGAAACCGAGGTCGGCCCCGGCAAGCGTTCCCGTCACGCTGACGGCGTGGGCCGCCGAGATTTCGACGTCGACGATCGAGCCAACCAGCGCCTCGGATGCTTCGACGTGGATGGCCTGCATATAAGGCGTGCGCCCGGCAAGCTGGCCGCTGTGGCGGCCGCGGCGCTCGAGCAGCACGGGAAGTCGGCGACCCACGGTCTTGCTGTTGAATTCGCGCTGTTGCGCGGTGATAAGGTCCTGAAGCCGCGCGAGGCGCTCTTCCTTTATCGGATCGGGCAACTGGCGCTCCATGATCGCGGCGGGTGTTCCAGGGCGCGGACTGTATTTGAAGGAATAGGCCTGCGCGAAGGTCACCTTGCGCACGAGGGCGAGCGTTGCCTCGAAATCGGCGTCGCTTTCGCCGGGGAAACCGACGATGAAATCGGACGAGAGCGCCATATCCGGCCGCACGGAGCGCAGACGTTCGACCGTGCGCAGATAATCCCCGACCCGATGGCGCCGGTTCATCGCCTCCAGAATGCGGTCGGAGCCCGATTGCACCGGCAGGTGCAGGAACGGCATGAGTTGAGGGATATCGCGATGCGCCGAGATCAGTTCCTCGTCCATGTCGCGGGGATGGGACGTCGTGTAGCGAATGCGCGCAAGCCCCTCGATCCCGGCAAGATGGCGGATGAGCCGGCCGAGGCCCCAGCTCGGGGCGCCGGCATCGGCGACGCCGTGATAGGCGTTCACATTCTGGCCGAGAAGTACCAACTCGCGCGCACCGCCTGCCACGAGTTGACGCGCCTCCCCCGTCACAGCACCGACGGGGCGCGAATACTCGGCCCCTCGCGTGTATGGAACCACGCAGAATGTGCAAAACCGATCGCATCCCTCCTGGATGGTGAGAAAAGCGGAGGGCCCTCGTACCCCCCTCGCACGCGGCAGCTCGTCGAATTTGCGCTCGACGTCGAAGTCCGTCTCGAGGAGAGTGCGGCCGCCCTTTCCAGTGCCAACGATGCGCGCCACCATCTCGGGCAACCGGTGGTACGACTGGGGCCCGACAACCATGTCGACGGCCGGCTGGCGGCGCATGATCTCCGCGCCTTCGGCCTGTGCAACGCATCCTGCCACGGCGATGATCAGCTCCCCACCCGTTCCCTGCCGCGCCTCCTTGATGGCACGCAACCGGCCGAGTTCGGAATAGACCTTCTCCGCAGCCTTTTCTCGAATATGGCATGTGTTGAGGATCACGATGTCCGCGTCGTCGGGCGAAGCGGTCGCCGCAAATCCGAGCGGAGCGAGAAGTTCCGCCATGCGCTCGGCGTCGTAGACGTTCATCTGACAACCGTAGCTTCTGATGAAAAGCTTGCGTATCACGCCCCCCAATCCTCGTCCCGCTTACTCATCCCGCCCCGACGACGGCGCCTTCCGGTGGCTCGGACACGGGCGCGCGCCCTGACAATGCTCGTGCCACACCTGTCGAAACGCGCCTGAAGCAATAATCCGCAAGCGTCTTGCGGGAAAGAAAGGCCTCGTGCGGAGCGGGCGGATGAAATTCGACGACAACCGTCAAGACACCGAGGGTCGCGACACGCCATATGTGCGTCGCCATTTCCATGTCGCCGTACCATGCATAGAAAGGCCGCAGGAACCGGCCGAGCGGCATGCCGTCAAGGGCCACGTAACTGACCGAAACCGGCTGCACGGTGAGTGGGACGCCGCCGATCGTTTCGTTCGCTACGGCGAAGAGCGCACTCTTGAACGGCAGCACGCGATTGCCGTCGTTGCTGGTACCCTCGGGGAAAAGGACCAAGGCTTCGCGTGCGGCAAGCCGCTCGCCGATCTCGTCGCGCTGAACAGCCGCCTGCCGCCGTTCGCGCACCACGAAGACAGTGCGCTGCAGCTTCGCAAGAAGACCGAATAGCGGCCAATTCGCCACCTCGCTCTTCGCCACAAACGAACAGGGAATGAGCGACGCAAGCACCATGATGTCGAGGTACGAGGTGTGATTGCACACGAAGAGGGCGGGACGACCCGGCGCTCGCACCCCGCGCACCTCGACCTCGATTCCGAAGATGCGGCAGCACGAGCGATGATAGAAGACCGGCAAGGTCTCCCTCAGCCGCCAGCCGAACGTCACTGCCAACGCCTGTACGGGAATGAGCACGACCGTCCAGCCGATATAGAGCAGCAGTCGGACGAAGCCACGCAGCGGCGAACCCATGGTATTAATCCAGTGTCCCTCCGCCCTTGGCGCGGTCGATCGAGAAATGTTCGCGATATTTCTCGGTGACCCAACCGGTCTTTACCAGGATCAGTACGTCGGTCGTGTTGAATTGGTGATCGATCACCGCACCGTCACCGACAAAGCCACCGATCCGCAAATAGCCCTTGATCAAGGGCGGCAATTCCGCAAGGGCGCGTTTTGGGTTTATTCCCGCCGGATCGAGCACGCGCATCTCGACATAACGTTCGGGAACCGCCCGCGCGCGCAAGCCGGGGGGTGCGAGATGGAAATGGTAGAGGTAGGTGAGCGCACTCGCATGTGCTTGCACATCGGTCCCGGGCAGACTGCCACACCCGAACATCAAGGCGACTTCGTGCCGCCACACATAGTCCGCGATACCTTTCCAGAGAAGCTGCATGGTGCCGCGCGTACGGTAGTTGGCGTCGACGCAACTGCGCCCGAGCTCGAGAATTTCGCCCGGGTATTCCCTGAGCTGCGAGATATCGTATTCGTCCTCGCTGTAAAATTGGCCGACCTTGGATGCGGCACCTCGTCGGATCAGGCGATATGTGCCGACGACGCGCTCGGCCACGCCGATCCGGTCGTTGTCGATCACGAGCAAGTGGTCGCACACTTCGTCATATCGGTCGAAGTCGAGCCTGCGGGCCTCTATCTCAGGAGTCGGCCTTGCGGACATCTCCTGGTAAAACACGCGGTAGCGCAGCGCCATCGCCGCCTCGATCTCAGCGCGATCCGCGGCCAGACGAACCTCGAGGTTGCTGACGCGCGTGACCTCATCCGGTGCTGCGCGCGCGTTTCTAAGGCTGGTCACTTTGCTCAAGTCAATCTCCTCCCTGCTACAAGTGCCGTCTTGCGGGAGAGGAAAGTAAGGCAGGCACGTTTCATTTTTTCGACTTTCCCTCCGAGCCGCGCGGCACGCCGTAGAGTTCGAGTCGATGATCCACGAGGTCGTAGCCGAGCAGGCCCGCAACCTCGCGCTGCAACTGCTCGATCTTTTCATTGGTGAATTCGATCACCTTGCCAGTCTGCACATCGATCAAATGGTCATGGTGGGATTCGGGGATTTCCTCATAACGCGCTCGCCCGTCGCGAAAGTCATGTCGCTCCAGTATATTTGCTTCCTCGAAAAGGCGTACCGTTCGATACACGGTTGAAATGCTGATGTGCGGGTCGATCTGGATGGCGCGCCGGTAGACCTGCTCGACGTCGGGATGGTCGGCCGAGTCCGACAAAACCCGCGCAATCACCCTGCGCTGGTCGGTCATCTTCAATCCCTTGTCGGTGCAAAGCCGCTCGATGCGCGACGGCATGATTCAGTCCGCTCGCTCCCAATTCCGACCGTTAACGAATTATAGCCAAAAAGACCACACCCGCCTATCGCGTATCCGGGGCGGAATCGGCCGAGTAGAGAGCCCGTTTCAGTACGCGCCGCATCGCGTTAAGAAAAGCATCCGGTCGGGTCGGCCTTCGCTCATCCGAGCGGGGCGCTGTTCAGCCCCCGCGCCCGCCTTTACGTGCGCGAGTCCCGAGCCCGATCTCCTTAGCAAGACGGCTGCGCTGCCGCGCGTAATTGGGGGCCACCATCGGATAATCGCTCGGCAGGCCCCAACGCTCCCGATATTGCTCCGGCGTCAAGTTGTAGGCCGTCTTGAGGTGCCGCTTGAGCATTTTCAATTTCTTGCCGTCTTCGAGGCATACAATGTAGTCCGGCGTCACCGATTTCTTGACCGGGACCGCCGCTTGCGGCCGCTCCGGCACAATTTCGAGTGGTTTATCCAGGCCCAGGAGGCTGGCATGTACGGATTTGATTAAACTAGGTAATTCATCGACCGCAATGGGATTTTTCGAGACATGCGCCGCGACGATTTTGGCGGTCAATGACAAGATTTCGCTTGGATTCGTTTGGTCGGCCATTATCCCCGGTCCTCTACGTGAACTTCTTCTTGGTTATAAATACTGTCGTCGTCTTTGACAACCTTCTTCTTTATCAGTTGAAAATTAGGCTTTTGTACTGCTTGAACGATTTAATGGGCACATCAGGACAAGTGCATCGGTACTCGGCCGATCTTTCGCGCTCTGGTAGTAAGACTGGCGGCGGCCGACGGGGAAAAATCCGGCAGCGGCGTAAAGCCGCCGAGCGGGCGCGTTGTTTATAGCGACTTCGAGATAGATCGCGTTGGCGCCGCGATCGGCCGCTTCTGTCGACGCGGCATCAAGCAGCGCCTTGGCGACGCCACGCTCCCTTGTGGCGACGTCGACGGCGATCGTCAGCACTTCGCATTCCTCGGCCGCAACGCGGCAAAGAATGAAGCCCGCAGGATGCACGGGCTCATCGGTGCTTGTCGCACCATGTGCGAGAAGGGCGAAGGTGCGGGGCATGGCCATGAGTTCCGCCAACGATGCGGCTGACCAAGGAACTTCGAAGGCGCGAGCGTGGAGTTCGGCAAGCAAATGCGCGTGCGCATCGGACGCGGGCAATATGCGCCATCGTGTCGCCGCCGCCCTCATCCGCGCGCTGGGTGCTGTAGGGTGACCGCCGGGGCGCGCAGGTAAATAGGTGCGGGAGGCCGGTGCGACGCCCGCGCGCGCCACGTCGCCGCAAGTCGCGCGATGGCGCTTGCGTCGGGGAACGCCGCAGCGCGTGCCTCGACCGCATCGCGGCCCGTCTTGCGGAGGAGGGGGGTGATGCGCCCGGCACCGTCGCCGGCGACGAGAAGAGCATTTCTCGAATTGGTTGCCAGGATTTGCTCGACCAATCGATCGGGTGGTAGCGCCTGCGGCGCTCCTTCCTGCAGCAGCGATGGCGAGAAGGTTTGGGCGAAGAGATCCGCACGCTTGCTTTCGATGACGACAAGGAGATCGCGGCCGGCACGCTCGCCCTCATCGGTGCTATGGGCAATTGCCTCGAAGCTCGTCACACCGAGCATCGGCCGCCCAACAGCGAGGGCCAAGCCGCGCAATGTCGCGAGGCCCACACGCACGCCCGTGAATGCGCCCGGCCCGGTCGATGCCGCAAAAATGTCGACGTCGGAGAAAGTCGCTCCACGTTCCGACAGGATTTCCCTCAGCATCGGCAGCAGACGCTCCGCATGTCCGCGTTCGCGTCGTTCGAAGCGATGGGCGCCGGTCGTGCCGTCCTCCCAGAGGGCCGCCGAGCAAGCCGCGCCGGAACAGTCGAATGCCAGGACCTTCATTGCCTGCCGCTTCACGCTCTAAGATGTGTACGGGGCAACGGCACCTTGCAAATCCGTTCGCAGCGAGGATCGTCGTATCCGGCTGGCGTCATCATCCTGGCAGCGACCGGTTCGCGAGGGTGACCCCGCAGACCACAGGCGAGACAATCGTGCATGCTGCATGTGCGCCGCCTGCCACAACGGTAGAAGAGGGAATCCATGGTGCTGGTCGAGATTACACCCGCGAGTCATTCGCTGACACTCGAATTGGTTTATGCCACCGCCCAGAATTTCACCGGCGCCCCGATTTATCGGCGAGCGGCGTGCTATCTCAATCCCGAAGCAGCCCAACGCCTGGGTCGCGCCGCTGAGCTTGCAGCGGCACTGAGCTATCGCTTCAAGATCTTCGATGCCTACCGCCCGACCGAGGCGCAATGGCGCATGTGGTCCCATCGGCCCGACCCGCAATTCCTTGCCGACCCGCGCCGCGGTTCACCGCACTCCCGCGGTGCGGCACTCGACCTGACCCTCGTCGACGCACGCGGCGACGAGCTCGAAATGGGCACATCATTCGATGCCTTCACCCCGCGCTCCCATCACGGCGACACGCTTGTGTCGCGCGACGCACAACGCAATCGACATTTGCTGCTCGGGATTATGAGCGCAGCCGGATGGGACTTCTATAAAAACGAGTGGTGGCATTATCAGCTCTTCGATGCCCGCCGATATCCGCTGATCTCCGACCGTGCATTACAGCAATCGATGATGTAAGCGAGCCGCGCCAGTGAACGAAGATCGTTTGCTTGTCATGGAAACGAAGCTATGGTGCGCGCGTGATCGCGCACAGCCGACAATTTCGAACACCATCTTTCGGGGCGCTTTGTTTTATCGCGCTGAGTTTCATCGCGCCAACCGGCACTGCCTCTGGCGGTGCGCAAGCCGCCGAGTCTGCGTCGATAGTCGCATATCAGCGAATTGGCGATCCCGCCAATACTGTCGCCACTATTTCGATCGCCCAATTCGACGCCCATCTCGCGGAATTGTCGATGGGCGGCTATACCGTCATGTCGCTGCCCGATATCATCGCGGCGTTCCGCGCGCATAAGCCATTGCCCGACCGGACCGTCGCAATCACGATCGACGACGGCTATCGCTCGGTGTTCACGCAGGCGTGGCCGCGCCTCAGGTCGGCGGGCTTTCCCTTCACGGTTTTCGTCGCGAGCGACCAAATCGACGGCGCCAACGGCGATTTCATGACGTGGGACGAGATTCGCACTCTCGCCAAGGCGGGTGTGACGATCGGTTCCCACGGTGCTTCGCATCGGCATATGACCGAAACGCCGTCATCGCAAAATGGCGCGGAGATTCGCGCAGCGAATGCACGATTCATGACGGAACTCGGCGCTTTGCCAACGCTTTTTGCCTATCCTTACGGTGAAATGAGCCTCGCGGTGCGCAGCGAAGTGATGAAGGCAGGATACATCGCGGCGTTCGGCCAACATTCCGGTGTCGCCTATGGGGGTGGGGATCTTTACTTCGTCCCGCGCTTCGCCTTCGACGAAACTTTCGGCGACCTCGAGCGGTTTCGCGTCGCGGCGAACGCCCTTCCGCTGCCCGTCGTCGACATAACACCGGCGGATCCCCTGACGCGAGTGAACCCACCGGCGTTTGGCTTTACGGTGGATCCGTCGGTCGGTGGCTTGAAGGGACTCGATTGCTACTCCGGTTCCGCTCGAAACCTCAAGGTCGAGGCGCTCGATGCCCGTCGCATCGAAGTCCGCGCCGATCATCCGATTGCATCGGGCCGCATGCGCATCAATTGCACGATGCCGGCGGAGGGTCATCGCTGGCGCTGGTTCGGCACGCAGCTCTATATCGAGAAACAGCACTGATCGAACCTGCGGCGGCAGGTGCAATCCAGCGCTCGTGTGGTGGATTTGAAGTTCCTGTCATTTTGGTGGCATCCGCGTTCAGGAACTTCAAATCCGAATATCACACGATGGACAACCTCGTGTGAGTGCGCTGAGTCCGGTGGTTCGTTCTATTTAACGTCATGGCCGAGCCGGCCGAAGGCCGAGACCCGGATCGAAGTCCGGGGCGGGCATGACGATTGGAGAAGTCCGGAATTATTTGTCGGACACAAGGCGCTACTGTGCCTTGAATCCGAAATTCTCTCACGGTCCCGCACCCAAATGTGGCGAATTTCGGATTCGCCGCACGAGCATGCGACTACGTGTTGCCCGGCACCACGCGCGTTACCTCGCCGCCCTTGAGTGCAGCGTCATCGAGGGCGTCGAGCTCGTTTGCTCGTATGACCGCCCGAATGTCATGGATATAGTCGTCGCCGCGCGATGAATAGCGCTGCAAGGTGCGGGCGAGCGCCAGGCCATCCGGCGTGCCGCCGGCCTTGCGCTCCTGTGCGCGGAGGTGACGAAATCCCTGATAAGCCGGATGCGTGTTGAGATTGCGAGCATAGGAGACGACGGCCTCGAAGAGCCCGCCGAAAGCGTGGATCCGGTAATCGGAATTCCTTGAGCCCGGAGCCGGCTCGGGACTCAGATCGGCGTCCGTCGTGTATTGGCCAAAGATCGCATTCGATTCGAGCGCATAGCGCGAAGTGCCCCATCCGCTCTCGACGGCCGCCTGCGCCAAGGCGAGCGATGGTGGGATCACGTCGACGCGCGCCAGAAGCTCCCCGAAGTCGTCGTTGGCCACGCCATAGTCGGCCTCGATGCCATCGAGCCAGTTGCGTTCTTCATCCGACATCGTTTCCCCGGCTTCGATCCGAGCTCGAATCGCGATGAGGCGATCGCGCTCCGCGAGGATTCCCTCGTTCGCCTGAAGAACGAGAGGAAGCATGACTTCGAAGAAGAGCGCCTTGCGGAAATCGGGCTCGTCAACGTCTGCCATATCCTTCGGCAATTCGGTCACGATCAGCCGCGGAACCTCGAGTGCCCCGGTTGCATCTTCGCCATCGTCGATTTGGTAGCCCATGCTTTGAAAGGCGCTGCTGAGTTCCGCCGTATCGTTGACGGCAACCGTGCGCACACCTTCAGCCCGATATTCGCCGCGGCCAGCTCCAAGGGTCCACTCTGCCGGTGTTGTTTCAGCCGGAAGGGTTAGCCGAAGGGCGTCGACATGGAGCCATGGAAAGCCGTGGCTGGGACGTTCGTTGGCCAAGTTCGAACCGGTCGCATCCGCCGCATGCGGGAGGACGACAGGCGAAACCGAACTGCAGGGCCAAATCAGCGCATGCCCGCCAAGGCCCGATAAGGGTGGAAGTTCGCCCGGATTGGAGAAGACGATGCTGGCGAGTTGCCCATAAAATGGCGATTGCGCGAAGACGCTCCCCACAAGGGCCGCGAGGGCGGCGGCACCTGTGGCGAGGGAAGCCTTGCGCTTGGTTGGAGAAAATTGCGTCCACATGGGCATTCTCCGTCATTCACAGGTTGCGTGAAGGGCGGCGCGGTTCCAGGCAACGGACCGCCGACACCACGAATTAGGCGAGAATTATATCAGAGATCGCGAATATCTGTCACCGTTCTCGCGTATTTGCGAGTAGCGCAGCAAAGCATGCATCCGATGGAGAGGCTTAAACAGCCCTGACCTCAACCACTTCGGGAAGATAGTGGCGAAGCATGTTCTCGATGCCGGCCTTGAGGGTGGCGGTTGAACTCGGGCAACCCGAGCACGATCCCTGCATGTGAAGATAGACGACGCCGTCCTGGAATCCGTGAAAGATTATGTCGCCGCCATCCTGCGCCACGGCCGGACGAACGCGGGTGTCCAAAAGTTCCTTGATTTGCGAGACGATTTCGCTTTCCGCCTCGCCCTCTTCCGCGTCGGCCGCGACCGCAGTCTCGATCAGGATGGGCCGCCCGGCCGTGAAATGCTCCATGATGACGCCGAGCACGGCCGGTTTGAGGACCTGCCAGTTCCGATCTTCGCCCTTGGTCACGGTCACAAAATCCGAGCCCAAAAAAACACCGGTCACGCCATCAATCTGGAACAGGCGTTCCGCCAAAGGCGACCGCCCGGCGGCTTCCGCGGAAGGAAAATCGGCTGTGCCCGAGGACATGATTTCCCGGCCCGGCAGGAATTTGAGAGTTGCGGGATTGGGTGTCGGTTCCGTTTGTATGAACATCAAAGCCCCGTCGACGCCATTGCCTGCCGCGGTCATTCCCGCAGCGTGCCCTTAGATGGGACTAGAACGATTCAAGATCAAGGGTTGTCTTGGCCTTTGTCATTCTCCCCTATTCCCGGGCGGCAGCGCATCCTATCTATTGCACCGAAGGGAAAGACCGATGAACGATGAAGCAGGCATTGCCTTCTCGCGCCCTCCAAGCCTCGTGCTGCCGAAGCCAGTCGAATGGATGCTGACCGACGGCCGCGGAATCCGGGACGGCAAAGAATTTTTCTCCAATCTTTGCGACCGACTAGTCGAAAGCGGCGTGCCCCTCTGGCGCGCCAATTTGAGCGCGCGGGTGCTGCATCCCCAACTGTCCGCGATCAACCTGATCTGGCGGCGCGGCGCCGAGGTCGAGCGGATCTTGCGCGAATACGCCATGTCGCAATCCGATGCGTACCTCAACAGCCCCATTCGGGTGATTTACGAAGGTGCTGCGGGCCTGCGCCGGCGGCTCGATGTTCCCGATCCGCATCTCGACTTCCCGATCCTCGGGGAGCTTCGCGCGGCGGGGGCTACGGACTATGTGGCAATGGCCGTACCCGACTGGCAGGGCCAGTCGGCGGCATTGACATGGGCGTCCGACCGCCCGGGCGGATTTTCGGTCGCGGACTTGACGCTGCTCAACGACATTCTGCCCCTCTTCGGCCTTTTCGTGGAGCGTTACAAAGCGGACAACATCGCCAACAATGTGCTCCACACTTATCTCGGCGCCCAGACGGGCCAGCGCGTGCTCCACGGCAGCATTCGCCGGGGCGAGGTCGAGGCAATTCACGCCGTCCTCTGGTATTGCGATCTGCGCGGTTTCACGGCCCTCTCGGACGCGATTCCCGCCGATGAGTTGATCGAACTGTTGAATGCTTACTTTGAAGCGGTCGGGGAGCCCGTGCTCACGCGCGGCGGCGAAATCCTGAAATTCATCGGCGACGCCATGCTGGCGATCTTTCCTCTCGATGCCGAGAGCGGCCGCGAGCGCGTCGGCCTCGCCATGGAGTCGGCGCTCGAAGCGCTCGAGAACGTCGCCAAGCTTAACGAGGCGCGGAAGGCCGAGGGCAAGCGCGTGATACGGCTTGGAATAGCACTTCACGTCGGCGACGTCGCCTACGGCAATATCGGCACGCCGGCACGGCTCGATTTCACGGTGATCGGGCCTGCGGTTAACAAGGTCGTGCGCATCGAAGCGCTTTCGAAGGCGCTCGATCGATCGCTTTTATTGTCGAGCGATTTCGCCAAGGCGTGCGTCTACCCGGTCGATTCCCTGGGCTTTCACCCCTTGCGCGGCATTTCCGAACCGGAAGAGATTTTTGCACCTTCCCTGACCGGCCGCGAGGCGATCGTGCGGCGCGCGGCGATTCGCAGAGACAACTAGTGCGGCGAATTCGGAATTCGCCACATTAGGGGCCAGCCCCTTCACGTGAGCGTGTCGATCTGCGCGTCGGTCAAATTGCCGGGCACGATCGTCAGCGGAACCCGCAATTTGGCCACGTGCTTGCCGGACAGCGCCGTTACGAGCGGTCCGGGACCCTTGGGGCCGGCGTCGGCAGCGAGGACGAGGATCGAGATCGTCGGTTCTTCTTCGACCAGCTTCAGAAGCTCATCGAGGGGACGGCCTTCGCGAATATGGATTGCGGGCATCTGCCCGGTCCATTCGACGACCTTGGCGGAGAGTTCCTGAAGCTTCTCTTCCGCTTCCTGGCGGCCTTCGCTTTCCGCAAGTTGCTCGACCGCCATCCAGCCCATGCCCTCGGGCGGCTCGATCACGCAAAGAAGCGATACGCGCCCGCCCGTATGGGAGGCGCGACGGCAGGCGTAGCGCAGTGCCACCTTGAGTTCCTCGGTGCGATCGACCATGACAAGAAATGTCCTGGTCGGCTGTTCCTTCGCGCGCTTTGCCATGGATCGCTCCGTTGGGTCAGACTCTCCGGAATATGGCGCTGGCAGCCCACCCGGCCGCGAGCGCGAGCGCGATTGCGATGGCTCCATACGCCGCATCCGCGCGATGGGCGAACTCGTAAATATCGGCGCTCGCGCCGATTTTGCTTATCGAAAGCGGCGTGGTTTGCGCCGCCCTCACTTCGCCATCGTGAAACAGGAAAACCTGGACCTGATAGATTCCGACCGGGACATTCGAAGGGAAATATAGATTCGCCCGGAAGAGTCGGGCGCCGAGTGAGGTGACCTTCGCCACGTTTGGCGCCCAAAGCCCCTGGGCTTCCTTGTTGCGGATGAGTGCCGCACGATAGTCCGCGACGGTCGCCGGATCGCGCTCGACTTCGGGGATCAAGCGCAAATTCTCGGAACCGATCTCGAGTCGCGCGCGCTCGCTAGCCGAGGCGATCTTGTCGAGCTCGCCCGATGCAGCGACCTCGTAGAACGACGGCACGCGCGAGAACGCCATTTCCTTGCGATTGACGAAGATTCCCGCGACCCGCGCTTTATAGCGCACGATTTCCCGCTGATCCGGACCGCGTACGACGACCACCACATCGCCGGGACCCTCGACGGCGCCGAATAGCAGCACGTCGGTCCCCGCGAACCCCGTCGTGATCGCGACAAGATGGCTCGAAAGATCGGCGACGAGGGCCTGGCCGTGCGCCGCGAGCGGGCATGAGAGGCACGCGAGCGCGATCATTAGCCTCAGCGACTGCTGGATCCTCATGAGCCGCCTCGCGAGATCGAATAGAGATCGGCGGGCGTTACCACAAGGTCATAAAGAAGCTTGCCGGCTACCGCGAGCAGAAGCAGGGCGAGAAGTCCCCGCACCTGCTCGCCCTTGAGGTAGCCGCCGGTGCGAGCGCCCACTTGCGCGCCGAGCACCCCGCCGATCATCAAAATCAGCGCGAGGACGACGTCGACCGTCTGCGTCGTCAGCGCCTGAAGGAAGGTTACGTTTGCGGTGATCACGACGATCTGGAAAAGCGAGGTGCCGGTCACGACCGCGGTCGGCATGCCGAGGAGGTAAATCATCGCCGGCACCATGATGAAGCCGCCGCCGACACCCATGATGGCGACGAGCACGCCGACGAACATGCCGACCACGAAGGGAACGAGTGCCGAGATGTAAATGCGCGAGCGGTAGAAGCGCATCCTGAACGGCAGCACGCGCACCCAATAGGGATGCCGGCCGGCGCGCGGCTTGGGTGGCGCTTTGCGACGTTGGCGGAGCATGGAGATCCCGCTCTCCGACAGCATGAGGAGCCCGACGAGCCCCAGGACAACCACATAACTGAGCGAGATCACGAGCTCGATTTGACCGATCCGGCTGAGGGCCTTGAACAGCCAAACGCCGAGCGTGGAGCCGACGAAGCCGCCGAGCAGCATCACCAGGCCCATGCGGAAATCGACCGCGTTGCGCCGCCAATGGGCAAGCGCACCCGACGCGGAAGCCGCGATCAACTGGTTCGCGTGGGTGCTCACGGCGACGGCATGCGGCACGCCGATGAAGATGAGGAGCGGGGTCAAGAGGAAGCCGCCGCCAATCCCGAACAGGCCCGAAAGGAATCCGACGACCACGCCGAGGCCAAGAAGACCGAACACATTGAGGGAGAGCTCGGCGATCGGGAGATAGATCTGCATGGCTCGTCGCACCCGTCTCGGCGCATCGCCCACTCATGCGCGTGGCGGCGCTACTGCAGCGTAGGACCCCGTTGGCACGGTCCGCGGCGTCGGAGAGGCGTTCGGCCGCGACGAGCTACCCTAATCGATCGATCATAAGGTGGAAAGCGCAAGAATGGGACGTGCGCGGGATAAGTGCCGCACTTTTCGCCGAACGCCATCAGAATCCTCTCGCCACTTGCCTCATGTGTTCTACCTCGGGTCCCGTAACGAAGCAGTGGCCGACGAGCGCGCGCCACGCCTTGAAATCCTCCGAGTTGCGAAAATCGTGCGTGTGATTTTCGAGCGTCTCCCACTGGATTAATAGGCGATAGCGCTGCGGCTTCTCGATCGAACGTTGCAGCTCCAGGCCGTTGCAGCCCTTGGCGCGCTTGAAGATGGACGTCGCCTTCGCCACGCCGGCCTCGAATTCCGCTTCGAGACCGGGCTTCACGTCGATTTGCGCAATTTCAAGGATCATCGCCGAATACTCCCTCGTATGGCGGATTTGACATTTCTGTGATTTTGACGGCAGCCGCGTTCAGGAACTTCAAATCCGAATATGACACTAGATACAGTATATTTTGAGAACACTGATTCCGATTGTTCGTTCTCCTTGGCGTCATGCCCGCCCCCGGACTTGGATCCTGGCGCCCCGGCCATCTACGTCTGTCAGCGCTCGGGGCATGACGAATCCGTCAAACCCGAACGAACCCGACGATGTCCTGCGCCTCGCGCAAGATCGGTTCGGCGAGGGTGCGCGCGCGCTCGGCCCCATTCCTGAGAATGCTATCGACATAGGCATTGTCGGCCTTGAGGCGCTGCATTTCGGCGCCGATCGGACCGAGCACGGCGACCGCAAGCTCCGCGAGCTCGTCCTTGAACTTCGAGAACATGGCGCCTGCATGGCGCTTGCAAACGTCCTCGAGACTCATGTCGGCGAGGGCCGCGTAGATGCCGACGAGGTTTGCCGCTTCGGGCCGTGCGTCGAGACCCGCGACTTCGCCGGGCAGAGGCTCCGGGTCGGTCTTGGCCTTGCGAATCTTCTGGGCGATCGCATCGGCGTCATCGGTCATGTTGATGCGGGAATATTCGGATGGATCGGACTTGCTCATTTTTTTGGTGCCGTCCCGCAGGCTCATCACCCGGCTCGCGGCACCCAGGATGATCGGCTCGATGAGCGGGAAAAAGTCGATCTTGTAGTCGCTGTTGAATTTCTGCGCGATGTCGCGGCAAAGCTCGAGATGCTGTTTCTGGTCGTCGCCGACGGGCACATGGGTCGCCTTGTAGACAAGAATGTCGGCCGCCATCAGGTTCGGATAGACGTAAAGGCCCGACGATGCGTTCTCCCGATGCTTGCCCGCCTTCTCCTTGAACTGGGTCATGCGATTGAGCCAACCGAGCCGTGCGACGCAATTGAATATCCAGGCAAGTTCCGCGTGGGCCGGGACTTGGCTTTGATTGAAGAGGATGCAGGCCTTGGGGTCGATCCCGGCGGCGACCATGCCGGCCGCGACCTCGCGCGTGCTCGCGCGCAGGACCTCGGGCTCCTGCCAGACGGTGATCGCGTGAAGATCGACGACGCAGAAGATGCAGTCGTAGTCTTTTTGGAGCCGCACCCAATTCCGGATCGCGCCCAGATAATTGCCAAGATGCAGATTGCCGGTGGGCTGAACGCCCGAGAAGATGCGGCCCATGAAAATGGCTCCTTCGACGTCTCGTCGCGCGGCCGAGTTATGGCGACTCGATGCTATACGGTCAAGCGGCCTTGCGGCGGCCGAGCGCTCGCTTGAGCAGCCTTGCTTCGACCGCGCCGAGGACGAGCGCCAAGGCGCCGTAAATCGCGAGCCCGCCGAGCACGAGGATAGCGAGCGCCATGATCTTGGCCGCCAAGCCAGCTTGTAGCGGCCGCGCCAAAGCATCGGCCGCCAGGACGAGCGCTCCCGCCATCAACACGCTCGCAAGTGCAAGGCGCGGCACGCGATGGCGAAATCCGGCGTCGAGCGAAAAATGCGCATGTTTGCGGAGCCAATAGACGAGCACCGCGACGTTCGTCCATGCCGCAAGCGAGGTCGCAAGTGCGATGCCCGAGGCGCCGAGGGGGCCGATCAGTAAAAGGCTCAAAACGATATTGGTGATCACGGCGACGATCGCGGCGCGCACCGGCGTTGCCGTGTCCTCTCGGGCGAAGAAGGCCGGCGCCAACGACTTCACGATCACGTAGGCCGGCAGGCCGAGGGCAAAGGCCGCGAGTGCCGCCGCAGTCACGCGTGCTGCGTCGGCCCCGAATGCGCCATGTTGAAAAAGCACGGTCGTGAGCGGTGCGCGGATCGCGATCAACGCACAGGCGGCGGGAAGCGTGAAGAGAAGTGCGAATTCGAGCGCGCGGTTCTGGCTCTCGGCCGCACCGGCGCTGTCGCCCGAGCGGAGCTTGCGCGAAAGCTCCGGCAAAAGCACGGTGCCGATCGCCGTGCCAATCACGCCGATTGGAAGCTGATAAAGCTGATTTGCGTAGTAAAGGCTTGCGACGGTGCCCGTTGGAAGAAGCGAGGCGATCATGGTGGCGACGACGATATTGATTTGAACGACGCCGGCGCCGAAGGCGCCCGGCAGCATCAGGCGCAAGAGCTTTCGCACCTCGGGTGTGAGGCGGGGGCGAGGGAGCCGCGGCAAGACGCCATGCCGCCTGGCCGACCAGCTGAGCCACAGAAATTGCCCGATCCCGGCAACCGCGACCGCCCATGCTTGGGCGAACCCTTGGGCCGTATCGGAACCGATCGGAAGCAAGAGCGCCGCAATGAGCGTGATGTTGAGAAGGATGGGCGAGGCCGCGGCGGCGCTGAAGCGAAAATGCGCATTGAGCATGCCGCCCAGAAGGGCCACGAGCGCCATGCACAAAAGATAAGGAAACGTGATCCGCGTGAACTGCACCGCGAGATCGTACTTCTCCGGTTCGCCCACGAAACCGGGCGCGATAATCGCCATGAGCCACGGCATGGCCGCCATCGCCGCAAGGGTGAAGAGGCTGAGGGCGGCGAGCATCACGGCGAGGACCTCACCCGCGAATTCGACTCCCGCCTTCTCGCCGCGTCCTTCGATCGTGCGGCTGTAGAGCGGGACGAACGCGGCGCTGAACGCACCTTCGGCCACGAGGTTGCGGAACAGGTTTGGAAACCGAAACGCGACAACGAAGGCGTCGGCAACCGGCCCCGCGCCGAGCACCGCGGCGATCATCATGTCGCGCACGAAGCCGAGCACGCGGCTCGCCATCGTGAAGCCGCCGACCGTGATGCTCGACTTCAAAAGCGCCATGGCGCTTGTTTAGAGGAAAGCCCGCGCTTTAGGAAGTATCGGTCGGCGAGACGCGCGGCATCCGCCAATGCGGCTCGACACCCGACCGGCCGCGCACCCCTGTGGTCTCGGCACCGGGGTGCGCGCCGGTTATCGGATGCTGACTTAGTTCGCGAGGCCTTCGGCCTTGAGTGCCGCTTGCACGGCCGGACGCTTCGCCACCCGGTCGGAATAGGCCTTGAGGGCCGGCCATTTCGCGAGGTCGATGCCCATTGGCTTCGCCCAGGTGAGGATTGTGAAGAGATAGCCATCGGCGACCGAATAGGTATCGCCCATGAGGTAGGTGCCTTTGTCGAGCTTCTTCGACAGGAAATCGAATTTGGCGGCGAGGTTGTCCTTCACGACCTGCTTCCACTCCTCGCTCGCCTTTGAATTGAAGAGAGGGCTGAAGCCTTTGTGCATCTCGGAGGCGACATAATTCAGCCACTCCTGAAGGCGGTAGCGATCGATCGCGCCCGCCGGGGGTGCGAGCTTCTTCTCGGGTGCGCGGTCCGCAATGTATTGAACGATCGCACTTCCCTCCGTCAGGACCTGGCCGTCATCGAGCTGAAGGGCTGGAACCGAACCCTTTCCGTTGATCGCCTTGTAGTCCGCACCACCCTTGGTGCGCTTGGTCCCGAGATCGACCTGCTCCAAATCGAAGGCAATTCCTGCCTCGCGCAGTGCGATATGGGGCGAGAGCGAGCAGGCGCCGGGGGTGTAATAGAGCTTCATGGACAACTCCCTTCATAGGATCGGTGGGTATGGCTGGAATACAAGTCCGACCGGTCGTCCTCGATGGAGTCGGTCGATTCGCACACGTTTTTCCGCTATGGCTTCCTTTTCTATAGCTGCATGCTTTTAGATATGGACTTGGGGTTTGGCAAGTCAAGCGCTTTTCTTTCGAACGCGCAATCCCCATACTGATCCTGTAGCCGAGGTCGAAAATGGCGTTCAGGCAACATCGATACGAACACCTCTGTCCCTATTTCCAGGCGGCCATGGATATCCTCGCGCGCCCCTGGAACGGGCTGATCATCGCAACGCTGGAGGAGCGCGCTTTCTTGCGCTTCAGCGAGCTGCGCGAACGCCTGAGCGCCATGGGCGACCGCATGCTGTCAAGTCGGCTCAAGGAGCTCGAAGCCCGCGGTCTTCTGGAAAGGCATGTCTCGCCCGGCCCGCCCGTCCGCGTCGCCTATGCCCTGACCGACGCCGGGCGTGGCTTCCGCCAGGTCGAGCGCGCGATCTCCGGCTGGGGTCAAACCCTCGCGAAGACGGCCGGGCGGGAGGCGCGCAGCGTCCGGTTCGCGCAACCACGGCGCAGCCGGGCACAGCACGGCGCAAAGCCCAGGCGCCGCGGTGCGTGATCGCCCCCGTTCCTTGATTGCCACAGGTATCTGATCACCTGGTTGGCCGGCTCCATTTGGACGGCTCGCCCGCGGCCGGCTTTTCCTTCAAGGCCTCCATGAGAAGCTCGCGGATCTTGCGCAGCTTCGATTCGTGCTCGACCTTCAGGCCGAAAACATCCTTCACGTAAAACACGTCGACGACGCGCTCGCCATAGGTCGAGATCTTGGCCGAGGATATTTGCAAGTTGAGTTCGGTCAAGGCGCGTGTCAGGGCGTAAAGCAGGCCCGGCCGATCGCGGCCATTGACCTCGATCACCGTGTGCGTGGCGCTGGCCTTGTCGTCGATCAGCACGCGCGGCGGGACATCGAAGACGTCCATGCGATCCGGCCGATTGCGCCGCACGGCGGCGACTTCATCGGGCCACAGGCGGCCGGCGAGACTTCGCTCGATCGTGGCGGAAAGCCTTGCGAGCTTGTCGGAACGATCGAACGCCCCGCCCGCCATGTCCTGGACCGAGAAGCTGTCGAGCGCCATGCCGCTTGCAAGGGTGAAGATGCGCGCGTCGACGATATTGCCGCCGGCGATGGCGATGGCGCCCGCGATCTTCGCGAAGAGCCCGGCATGATCCGCAGTGTAGACCGTAAGCTCGGTAACGCCCCGGTACGTATCCACGCGCCAATCGAGGGCGATCGGGGCTTTGTCGCGCTCCGCCTCGCGAATGATGGCCGCGTGGCGGGCCAGCGTGTCGACGTCCATCGACAGCCAATAGCTCGCGTGCCCCCGGGCAAGATGGGCGGCGAAATCTTCCTCGCTCCATCCGACAAGCGCTTTTCGCAGATTTTCCATCACGTGCTGGATGCGTGCGGCGTCGCCGCGCGAGGCAAGCCCGCCGGTCAATACGTCTTCGGTCTTGTAATAGAGGTCGCGCAGGAGTGCCGCCTTCCAGGCGTTGAAGACCTTCGGGCCGGTTGCGCGCATGTCGACGACCGTGAGCACCAGAAGAAGGCGCAAGCGCTCCGGCGACTGTACAAGAGAGGCGAAGTCCGTGATCGTCTTCGGGTCCCCGATGTCGCGTCTTTGCGCGGTATTGCTCATAGAGAGGTGATAGCGCACGAGCCACGCGACCGTTTCGGTCTCGGCGGGGGAAAGCCCGAGACGCGGACAAAGCTTGTGCGCGACTTCGGCGCCGAGTTCGGAATGATCGCCCGCACGGCCCTTGGCGATGTCGTGGAGAAGGACGCCGAGATAGAGCACGCGGCGAGAAATGACGTTGTGCACGATCTCGCTCGAAAGCGGATGCTCTTCCTTGTGCCGGCCCCGCTCGATCCCGTGGAGCAGGCCGATGGCGCGGATGGTATGTTCGTCGACCGTATAAGCGTGGTACATGTCGTACTGCATCTGCGCCACGACGCGCCCGAAATCCTGGATGAACCGGCCGAAGACGCCTGCCTCGTTGAGACGCTTGAGCGTCGTCTCGGGATCGTTGGGAGATGTCAGCATTTCCAGGAACAGGCGATTCGCCTCCGGGTCTTCGCGCAGCTTGTTGTCGATGAGGCGAAGGGAGCGGCGCACCGCGCGTAACGCATTCGGATGAATGTCGAGCCCGTGCTGCTGCGCCACGTGGAAGAGGCCCAGGAGCTTGATCGGATTCTCCTGGAACACATTCGCATCGGTAACCGTCAGCCGATCGCCCTCGAGCCGGAAGCCCTCGACATCGCGCTTGCGCCGCAGGAGGCCCGCGAGGGAGAAACGCGGAATGCGCCTTTGCTCGGCCTCGATCGCGGCGCAAAAGATGCGCGTCAGATCGCCCACGTCCTTGGCGACCAGATAGTAGTGCTTCATCAAACGCTCGACGCGCTGTGTGCCGGCGTGCTGGGTATAGCCCATCTGGCGCGCGATCTCGGGCTGCACATCGAATGTGAGCCGCTCCTCCGCCCGGCCCGTCGTCCAGTGGAGCACGCAACGAAGCGTCCAGAGAAAATCCTGGGCCTTGGCGAAGGCGACGTATTCCTCTTCCTCAAGGACGCCGTTCTCGACGAGCCGATGCACGTCGTCGACGCGGTAGAGGAACTTCGCGATCCAAAAGAGCGTGTGAAGATCGCGCAACCCGCCCTTGCCTTCCTTGATGTTCGGCTCGACGACGTAGCGCGAGTCGCCCAGGCGTTGATGGCGCTGATCGCGCTCCCTAAGCTTCGCCTCGACGAAATTCATGCCGTTGCCGGTGATCACGTCGTCGACGTAGCGCTTCTTGAAGGCCGCGAACAGCTTCTCGTCGCCCGAGACGTAACGGGCCTCGAGAAGGGCTGTACGGATCGTGATGTCGGCCTTTGCCTGGCGGATCGTCTCGTCGATCGAGCGGGTCGCGTGGCCCACCTTGAGGCCGAGATCCCACAGCAAGTAAAGCATCCACTCGACGACCTGCTCCGTATTGGGTGTGGATTTGTAGGCGAGAAGAAAAAGCAGGTCGACGTCGGAGAAGGGCGCAAGCTCCCCGCGCCCGTAACCTCCCACGGCGACGACCGCCATGTGCTCGCCTGCGGTCGGATTGGCAAGCGGAAAGACCTTGGTGCTCGCGAACTCGTGGATCGCGCGCACGAGCTGATCCATGAGGTAGCTAAGCCCCCGGACGGCGTCCGTGCCCGAGAGATGGCGCGCAAAGCGCTCGCGGATTTCCCGGCGCCCATTTTCGAGCGTCCGGCGGAAGATGTTCAGAATCTCGGGGCGCAGTTGGGCCAGATCGCCCCCGCGACCGACGACGTGGTCCAGCTCGACCGTGAGGTCCCGGCGATTGACGATCGAGCGTGGACTGGCGATGACGGACATCGAGGCTTCGGCCTTGCATCTGGGGCACAGGCACTCGTCGCGGAGCGACCGCACTTTGCCACAGCTTGCGCCGGGAAAATATATGCATCCATCGCGAATGGCAGCGGCAACAGGCGTTTCTACGTCCGGGAATCGGGCACTTGCCCCGCCGTGAACCAGGCTTTGGGACCGAGCCGTGCGGTCCCGACGAACGTGATATGCGCCCGCTCTCGCAGAGTTGCGTTGGTCGACGCGCGACACCGGTGCTAGCTTTGCCGCCATGATTCGCCCGAGTGCTCTCCTGGTTCTCAGCCTGCTCACAGCCTGCGCGTGGGAAGAGAATGTGTACGAACGACCGGCCTTGCCGCGTGCCGAGGTGCTGCCGCCACCCCAAGACGGCTCACCCCAGGAGGGGTCGCCCGAGGCGGAGTCGCCCCAGGCGGAGCCGCGCTCGAATGCAGCGCCGGCGGTAGCACTTCCCCCACCCAATCCCGCCTTCCTGGCTACAGCGCCCGAAGGGGATGTGCCGGGGGGCCTTGCCGAGGGGTCGCAGGCATCGACAAGCGTGGAACCCAGCCTCGAATGGCACGCGACGCTTCAAGAGGACGTGGTCGCTGTCGAGTTCGACGATTCCTCGAGCCGATACCGCGTCGAGAAGGTCGAACTGCTCGGGCCGAACGGTGCGCGCATCGCCTCGGCCCCCCTCGCCCGCACGGTTGAGCGCAATTTCGGCTACAGCACCGACGTTCCGCCCGGGACTTTCGTGGTCGGCCTCTTCGGCGGTTCGGCCGGCCTCGATGGCGGCGTGCGCGGCGGCATCGGGCACGGCTTCGACAACGACCCGGTTGGGCGCGGGCTCGACAACAGGCCGCTCGGCATTCGCGACACCGGCGTGCCGTCGAAGACGACGACGCGGGCGCGCATTACGCTTGCGGATCCTGCGGCCTATCGCAAAGACGTGAAGGACTGGAAGATTTGGGTCGAGCTTCTCGACTCGAACGGCGAGACATCGCATTTCGAGTTTTCGGCCCCAGCACCCTGAGCGACGCATCATCCGCTCTCGAGCATGCCTTTGAGCCGATAAAGAAGTTCGAGCGCCTCCTTGGGCGTCAATTCATCGGGATGTACGGCCGCGAGCAATTCCTCCATCGGCGACGGGCCCGTTCGTGTCGGTGAGGGGGGCCGCGCCGAGGCCACGCTGAAAAGGGGGAGATCGTCCGCCAGTGTGGCGAGGGCCCCCGCCTGCTCGCCCTTTTCAAGGGTCGCCAGCACCTGTTCCGCACGCGCGATGACGACTGCCGGCAGTCCGGCCAACTGTGCGACGTGGATGCCGTAGGAGCGGTCGGCGGCGCCAGGCGCCACCTCATGAAGGAATATCACGTCGCCGTGCCACTCCTTCACGCGCATGGTGTAGCACGCGAGGGCCGGAAGCTTCGCCGCGAGTGCCGTCAGTTCGTGATAGTGCGTTGCGAACATGGCGCGGCAGCGATTGACGTCATGAAGGTGCTCGAGAGTCGCCCATGCGATGGAAAGGCCATCGAACGTTGCGGTCCCTCGTCCGATTTCGTCGAGAATGACAAGGGCGCGTTCGCTCGATTGATTGAGGATCGCCGCGGCCTCGACCATCTCGACCATGAAGGTCGAACGCCCGCGCGCGAGGTCGTCGGCCGCACCGACGCGGCTGAAAAGCCGGTCGACGACGCCGATGTGCGCGGACCCGGCGGGCACGTAAGAGCCGATCTGCGCCAAAATGGCGATGAGCGCATTCTGGCGGAGAAAGGTGCTCTTACCCGCCATGTTGGGGCCGGTCACGAGCCAAAGGCGCTGTCCGGGTGCCAGATCGCAATCGTTTGCGACGAAGGCGCTGGCGCCCTGGGCCGCGAGGGCCGGCTCCACGACCGGGTGGCGCCCACCCGCGATTTCGAAAGCGAGGCTCCCGTCCACCACGGGCCGCGCGTAACGCTGCTCGACCGCAAGGGCCGCGAGCGAGGCCGCAAGATCGAGTGCCGCCATCGCGCGCGCCGCACGCGCGATCGTCTCCGCCCGCGCGAGAACCTCGGCGGCAAGCGTCTCGAAGATTTCGAGTTCGAGTGCGAGCGTCCGGTCGCCGGCGCGGCTGATATTTTCCTCGAGTTCGGCAAGCTCCGTGGTGGTGTAGCGCACCGCGCTTGCGAGCGTCTGACGGTGAATGAACGGACCGTTCGCACCGGATTGCATTTTTTCCGCGTGGGTCGGGGTCACCTCGATGTAATAGCCGAGCACGTTGTTGTGGCGAATCTTGAGCGAAGCGACGGTCGTATCCCCGCGATATCGGGTCTCGAGTGCGGCGACAAGTCGCCTGCTCTCATCGCGAAGCGCGCGCTGCTCGTCGAGTGCGGGATGATAGCCAGGTGCGATGAACCCGCCATCGCGTGCCAAATTCGGCAAGTCGGCCGCGAGGGCGCGCCCAAGATGCGCCACGATCGTCTCGTCCTGGCCGAGTTCTGCCGAGCATGCGCGAATCCCCGATGGCGGCTCGGCGAGGCCAGGCGACAGAAGCGCGCGGCCGACCTCGCGCCCCTCCCTGAGGCCATCGCGAATTGCCGCGAGGTCGCGCGGGCCCCCGCGGCCCAGCGTCAAGCGCGACAAGGCGCGCTCCAGGTCGGGCGCGCGCTTGAGGATCGCCCGGACGTCCTCTTGCAGACGCTCGTCGGTAACGAAGAACTGCACCATGTCCAGGCGCCGGTCGATCGTTTGCGGATCGGTCAGCGGCGATGCCAAGTGTGCTGCCAAGAGCCGCGCGCCGGCCGCCGTGACGGTCCGGTCGATCGCGGCAACGAGGCTGCCCCGTCGCTCCCCCGAAAGGGTCTGCATGAGTTCGAGGTTGCGCCGCGTCGCCGGATCGATTTCGAGGACCGAACCTGCGTGGACCTGCTGCAATACGCCAAGACGCGGGCGCTTGCCTTTCTGCGTAAGCTCGACGTATTCGAGCATGGCGCCCGCCGCCGCGAGTTCCGCCCGCGAGAAATTGCCGAACGCATCGAGAGTGGCGACGCGAAAGTAGGATTCGAGCCGGCGGCGCCCGCTCTCGCTGTCGAATCGCACGGCGGGCTGCGGCGTGAGCACGGCATTCCAGTCGCCGAGCGCCCCGGCGATCTCGGGCCGCGACAAAAGCCTGTCGGGAACGATCAACTCGCCGGGGTCGAGCCGAGCGATCGCGGCCGTGACCGTTTGGCGCACGGTACTCTGGACGTGGAAATCGCCCGTCGACATGTCGAGCCAGGCAAGCCCAAGCTCGCCGCCCGCCTCAGCGAGCGATGCGAGGTAATTGTGGCGGCGCGCATCGAGAAGCGTGTCCTCGGTCAGCGTGCCGGGCGTCACGATCCGGGTCACCTCTCGCCGAACGACCGCCTTGCTCCCACGCTTTCTCGCCGCCGCCGGATCTTCCACTTGTTCGCATACCGCAACCCGGAACCCCTCGCGAATGAGGCGCGAAAGATAGGCATCCGCGGCATGGACGGGAACGCCGCACATCGGGATATCGTCGCCGTCGTGCTTGCCACGCCGTGTGAGCGTGATGTCGAGCGCTTTCGAAGCCCGGACGGCGTCGTCGAAGAAGAGTTCGTAGAAATCGCCCATGCGATAGAAGAGGAGACAATCGGGATGGGCGCGCTTGACCTCGAGATACTGGGCCATCATGGGCGATGCGTTCTCGAGCGGCACCTCCTTCGCCGGCGCGGCCGGTCCGGCGTTGTCTTGGCGTGGCTCTATTCGGGATGACAAGGTCGGCCTTGCGCTCGCACAGTCGATTTCCGCGGCGGATCGGGGCGACGTCACCATAGCACGAGGCCCGCTCGCGTAGCGCATTTCGTTCGGCGCTTGTCTTGAAAGGGACATACGATTGGCGGAAAGTGTCCGCCATGCCGAAAGAGCCGATGCCACTCCGTCCAATCCTCGCGACCGCAGCGTGGCTCATGCTGCCCTTCGGCCTCACATTGGCGGCCCTCGTTGCACTCGGGCAGTTGGGCGGCTGGGCAGCAATCCTCGCACTGGCCGTCAACGCAGCCGCGATCGGGGCACTCCTCACATTTCATCTTGGCGGTGTGGTGCGCATCACGGTGCATCTTGACGCGATCGCGGATGGCGAGGATCGGACGACGCCGAGCCCGGCCTGGCCCTCGTTCGCGGCGGCACTCGCCTCCGCCGTCGCCCGCGCCAAGCGCCGCTGGCAGCAGCGCCGCGACGAGCTTACCCGACGGATCGCGGCCCTCGACGCCGTGCTCGACAGCTTGCCCGATCCCTTCATCATGCTCGACAACCGCCTGCGGGTGGTGCGCGCCAACAGTGCGGCGAGCGAGCTTTTGACCGACAATCCGCTTGGCCGCGACCTTTCGGCCAGTTTCCGGGTGCCGGCGATTCTCGAAGCGGCCCAATCGGCTTTGCTTCGCGGCGTCGGCTCGCGCGTCGAGTTCGAACTCGCGAGCCCGGTCAAGCGCTCATTCGTCGGTCGCGTCGAGCGCTTGGCCGGAATGACGAACGCGGAATTCTCGCTCATTGTCGTTCTTCACGACCTGACCGCGGAGAAGCGCACCGAGCAAATGCGCGCCGACTTTGTCGCGAACGCGAGCCACGAACTTCGCACCCCGCTCGCAACTCTCCTCGGTTTCATCGAAACACTTCAAGGGCCCGCCAGCCAGGATGCCCGGGCGCGCGAGCGCTTCCTCGCGATCATGCAATACCAGGCCGGCCGAATGTCGCGCCTGGTCGACGATCTGCTCTCGCTCTCCCGGATCGAGCTTCGCGAACACACCCCACCGACGGAACGGGTCGACCTGCTCCAAGTCCTGCGCGGGGTGGCCGATGCGCTCCAGCCGCAGAGCAAGGCGCGTCAGATGACCGTGGCCATCGAGCCAACGAACGGCGCCTTGCCGCCCGTGCTGGGCGACGCAGACGAACTCGCCCAGGTCTTTCAAAATCTGATCGACAATGCACTCAAGTACGGCCGGCGCGGCACCACGATCCGCATCAACGCCTTCAAGGCGGACCAGTGCCCGGTGCCGATCAGTCGAGTCCCTGCGGCGGGCCTCGCAGGCATTGCCGTCCACGACCGGGGCGAAGGCATTCCGAGCGAGCAGATTCCCCGCCTCACGGAGCGGTTTTACCGCGTCGATGCCGCGCGATCTCGCGCCCTCGGCGGGACCGGTCTCGGCCTCGCCATCGTCAAGCACATCGTGAGTCGCCATCGCGGAGCGTTGCAAATCGAGAGCGAGATCGGCCAGGGCAGCACGTTCACCGTCTACCTGCCGGCCGCCCGCAGCCCATCCCACGTCGAGGAATCGTCCTTGGAAAAGCAATGATCTCGGAAGGATCGCCTTGCGCCAGATCGAGCCCCATCGGTAACCTAACTGTCACATTATTGTATTAAATCTTTCGCGGCGGGGGGTTAGGCTTGCCGTCGCTCAAGCGGCGGCGTCAACGAATGACCCCATGACGTGCTGAGATGGTGTTGGATCGTCAAGCCCTCGTTACCTTGCCCAAAGCTCCGGCGATACCGCCTTTTTGCCTCGCGCAATAGGCGTTCTCCTTCGCGCGCGGCAGGCGGGGGTTGCGCTTCCTGAGTGACGGCGACTCGGCCGGGACCGGCCACAGTTCGGAACTGCGCGGGAGTTGGAGATGGCCTCCGATCATATCGTCCGAGTCTACGATCAGGAGCTCGACCAGCTCAATAATGCGATCGCCCAGATGGGCGGTCTTGCTGAAATCCAAATCGCCAATGCGATCGAGGCGGTCGTCAAGCGCGACTCGGCCCTTGCGGCCAGGACAGTCGATGCCGACGCGCGAATCGACGAACTCGAGCACGAGGTTCAGAACCAGGTCGTGAGACTACTGGCACTTCGCCAGCCCATGGCGCGAGACCTCCGCAGCATCGTGGCGGCCCTGAAGATATCGAGCGAGCTCGAACGAATCGCGGATTACGCCGCGAATGTCGCGAAGCGCACCCAGGCTCTCGTCCAGAGCCCGGTCGTAAATCCGATTTACGCGATCCCGCGAATGGGGGCACTTGCCCAGTCGCTCATCAAGGATGTCCTCGACGCCTACACCTCGCGCGACAGCGGCAAAGCACTCCAGGTCTGGCGACGCGACGAGGAACTCGATGAGATGTATGCCGGCCTTTTTCGCGAATTGCTCACCTATATGATGGAGGACCCGCGCAACATCACGCCCTGCACCCATCTTTTGTTCATTGCGAAGAATATCGAGCGCATCGGCGATCACGCGACCAACATCGCCGAGACCGTCCATTTCGTCGTCGAGGGCGGACCCTTTCTCGACGGGCGTCCGAAGGGCGATACGTCGAGCTTCGCCGTCGTGGCGCCGAGCGCCGAAAAGAAGCCTGGGAAAAACGGAGGGTGAGCCATCATTAGCGAGCAAATGAAATTGCACGTATTGATCGTGGAAGACGAAGCCGCTCTCGTCGAGTTGCTGCGCTACAATTTCGAACAGGAGGGCTTCCGCGTCTCGTCGGCGGCGGACGGCGAGGAAGCCCTCGTCATGGTGTCCGAAGATTTACCCGATCTCATCGTGCTCGACTGGATGCTTCCGCTGATGTCGGGGCTCGATGTATGCCGTCAACTGCGCCGGCGCGCGGAGACGCGCAATATTCCCATCATCATGCTGACCGCGCGCGGCGAGGAGGGCGATCGGATTCGCGGCCTCAACAGCGGCGCCGATGACTACATGACGAAGCCGTTCTCTCCCCGCGAGCTGATAGCGCGGGTTCGTGCGGTCCTGAGGCGCGCGCGCCCGGCACTTGCCGAGGAAAAGCTCGCCTATGGCGACATCATCATGGACCTCGCGGCGCATCGGGTGACCCGGGGCGGCCGGCATGTTCATCTCGGACCGACCGAATTTCGCCTGCTGCGCTATCTCCTCGAGCATCCCGGCCGTGTCTTCTCGCGCGAGCAGCTTCTCGACGCGGTCTGGGGAAGCGACGTGTATGTCGAGCCGAGGACCGTCGACGTCCATATCCGCCGCCTGCGTCGGGCCCTCAACGCCGACACCCAAACGGACCCGATTCGCACCGTGCGCTCCGCGGGCTATGCACTCGACGACGCGCTCGCTTAAAGGCCGAGCTCAACGCGGAATATGTCGCCCTCCTCGGGGACCGCGTGAATTGCGAAACCGAACTCGCGGCACATTTTCAGCATCGCTTCATTCTCCCGCAGAACGTCGCCGATGAGGCGCTTAATACCTCGCGCGCGGGCGTAGGCGATAATCTTGTGCATGAGAAAATAGCCGAGGCCCTGGCCTTTCATATCCGTGCGCACGACGATCGCGTATTCCGCCTCCTCGTTGTTGGGATCGGCCACGATTCGGACGACGCCGTAAATCTCGGCACGGCCCGGAGGTACTGATCGTTCGCTTAGCACAAGGGCCATTTCACGGTCGTAGTCGATCTGCGTGAGGCGGGCGGTCATATCCGCCGAAAGTTCCTTCTTGGGCGCAAAAAAGCGAAAGCGCACGTCCTCCGGCGAAAGCTTTTCGAACGCGGATACAAGAGCGGGCGCGTCCTCGGGCCGAACGGGGCGCATCAAAAAACTGCGCCCATCGCGCAGTGCCACGGTCTCCTCGAGTGCAGTCGGATAGGGCCTAATTGCCAACCGTGCTTGAGGGTCGCCGTGGAAGCGCTTCACTCGGATACGGGCATCGAGTGCGGTCACTCCCTGTGCGTCCGCCACGAGCGGGTTGATGTCGAGCTCGGCGATTTCCGCGAAATCGACCACGAGCTGGGAAATTTTTACGAGCGTCAGCGCTATGGCGTCGAGTGCCGCCGGCGGCCGTTTGCGGTAGCCCTGGAGCAGTCGATAGACGCGCGTGCGCGCGATCAGTGAGTGCGCCAATGTCATGTTGAGGGGTGCAAGCGCCAACGCCTTGTCGGCGATGACCTCTGCCGCCACCCCGCCCTGGCCGAAGAGGATGACGGGGCCGAATTGATCGTCCTCCGTCATCCCGACGATGAGTTCGTGGCCGCCCGCATTGTCGAACATGGGCTCAATCGCAAAACCGTCGATGCGAGCCCGCGGGAACGCAGCACCGATCCGCGCCATCATTGCCTCGGCGGCCTCGCGTACCGCTTGCGGTGTTGGAAGGCCGAGTGCCACGCCACCGGCATCGGTCTTATGCGTGATGTCGGGGGAGACGATCTTGAGCGCGCAAGGTGCATCGAACGCCTTCGCGAGGAGGGCGGCATCCTCCGCAGTCCGCGCCACACGCGTGGGCTGGGCGGGAACCCGGTACGCAAGCAAGATCTCCTTGGCTTCGGGCTCCGTCAGCCATTCGCGGCCCGCCTCGAGCGCTGCGTCGATCGTTGCGCGCGCCTTTTCGGTGTCGGGCGCAAAGTCCTCGGGCGTCGAGGGCGGCACTTGGACGAGCATGTCCTGGTTGCGCCAGTGGCGCACCATGTACATGAAGGCGCGCACGGCATGATCGGGGGTGGCGTAGGCGGGGATGCGCGCTTGGGCAAAGAGATGCATTGCCTCGGCGATCGCTGCGTCGCCGATCCAGCTCGTGAAGAGATTGCATTTTCGCGGTCCCGCCGCTTCGATCACCGCTTTCGCGGCATCGGTCGAAGAGGCGATTGCCGTGGGGCAGTTGAGTGCCAGCACCGCATCGACGTCCTTGTCCTCGAACAGGGCGGTTAGAGCCGCTCTATAGCACTCGGGCGTCGCCTCGCCGCCGATATCGACCGGATTTCCATGCGACCAGGTCGACGGCAATACCTTGTCGAGCCTTTCGATCGTCGACGCCGACAGTGCTGCGAGGTGGCCGCCCCGGTCGAGGAGGCTGTCTGTCGCCATGACCCCAACGCCGCCGCCATTGGTCAGGATGGCGAGCCGGTCCCCGCGCGCGGGGCCGCAAAGCGCCAGTGTCTCCACCGCGTCGAACAGCTCGTCGAGTTCAAGAACGCGCAACATACCCGCACGGCGGAAAGCGGCGTCGCAGACTTCGTCCGAGCCGGTTATCGCACCAGTGTGGGAGGCCACGGCCTTGGCGCTCTCCGCATGCCGGCCGGACTTCACCACGATGACGGGCTTGCCGCGAGCTGCGACGCGGGCCGCCGACATGAATTTTCGGGCGTGGGTAACGCCTTCGACGTAGAGCAGGATCGCACGCGTCGCCCCATCGCTTGCCAGGTAGTCCAGCATGTCCCCGATATCGACGTCGATCATGTCGCCCAGGGAAACGACATGGGAGAAGCCGATGCCGCGCGATGCGGCCCAATCGAGGACCGACGTCACCATTGCGCCCGATTGGGCCACGAAGGCGAGGTTCCCCCGCAGCGGAGATAGATGGGAGAAGCTCGCATTGAGATTGATACCGGGCACGAGGAGGCCGAGGCAGTTCGGCCCCACGATGCGCAGAAGATGCGGTCGCGCCGCATCGAGGGCGGCTTGCCTGAGGTCGTTCCCGACCCGGTCATCGCCCTCGCCGAAGCCGGCCGTGATCACCACCGCCGACTTGGTGCCGCGCCGGCCGAGTGCCGAAATGATGCCGGGTACCGTCCTTGCCGGGGTACAAATTACCGCAAGGTCCGGCGTCATGGGCAGGCTCGCCTCGTCCGGATAGGCAAGAACGCCCTCGACCGAACGGTGCTTCGGATTGACGGGCATCACCGGACCGGCGAACCCGGCATGGAACAAATTGTGCGCGACCACGGCACCGACCGAGTTCGGCCGCTCGCTCGCCCCGATCAGGGCGATCGATCGCGGTGCGAAGAGGCTGGCGAGGTTGCGCACGCTCATGGGACCCTACCGGATTGTCCTGTGGCGACACTCGATGCTGCGGCGCAGCATGACTTGAATATCCCTGAACCGCAAAGATTTAGCGCAAGCGGCTGAAATTGGACTACCCGCTATCCCGCTGCCGCCAAGGCTAATCGGCAGCCAAGAGCGCTTTATAGACGTGAGCCGCATCCGCCCCGAAACAGCAAAAGACGACGCGCGCCAAGCCCGGTGAAATTTCAAGCTCCTGCCGCACGGTCGAGAGTGCAAGGCCCGCGGCCCGCTCCAAGGGGAAGCGATAGATGCCCGTCGAGATCGCGGGAAAAGCGATGCTCGCCGCCGCGATTTCGCGTGCGCGGGCCATCGACGTGCGATAGCAGGATTCGAGCAATCGATCCTCATCGCGCGAACCGCCCGCCCAGACCGGTCCGACCGTGTGAATGACCCACTTGGCCGGAAGGCGATAACCTTTGGTGATTTTGGCGTCTCCGGTCGGACAACCGCCGAGGGTTCGGCATTCGGCAAGAAGTTCGGGTCCGGCGGCGCGATGAATGGCGCCGTCGACACCGCCGCCGCCGAGCAGACTCGTGTTGGCCGCGTTCACGATCGCGTCGACTGTCAGGGTCGTAATGTCGCCGACGAAAACCTCCACGATCCGGCTCATGGCCGTCTCCTTGCCGGCCCCGGCACTGCGTCGCGCGGTGCTGTCAATCGATTGCGTATTTCCCGACCGACCTTTCGTCCCACGCCATGCCATGCCCCGGCCGATCCGGAATGATTGCCATGCTGTCCTTCACGACGAGGGGTTCCGCGAGAACCGGGTTGGCCCAGTCGACGTATTCGAGCCAATGGGCCGTCGGGGTCGCCGCGAGAAGGTGCGCGCTCACCTCGGGGAAGAGGTGCGACGACATCTCGACACCCGCCGCATCGGCGAGGGCCGCCGCGCGCAGCCATCCGGTAACACCGCCGATGCGCTGGAGGTCGGGCATGACGTAGTCGCAGGCATGCGCATTCAGTGCTGCGGCCATGGCGTGGGGAAAGACGAAGTTCTCGCCGATCTGAACCGGTGTTTCGAGGGCCGCGGCGACTCTCGCATTCCCCGAATAGTCGTCGTGGCGAATCGGCTCCTCGATCCAATAGAGGCCCTCGCTATCGAGTGTGTGGCCCCGGGCGATCGCTTCCGCCACGGTGAGCGCCTGGTTGTAATCGGACATCAATATCGTGTCGGTCGGCATCGCCTTGCGCACCGACCGCACGACCGCGAGGTCATCCTTCCGCTCTGCACGCCCTAAACGGACCTTGGCCGCGCAAAATCCCTCGCCGAGAAGGGCCAGCACCTCGTCCGCCGCGGCCGCCGGAGAGATCATCCCAAGGCCGCAGCTGTTGTATGCCCTGACCGGCTTTGTCGTCGCGCCCAGATATCGTGCAAGTGGAAGGTTCGCCGCCTTGGCAAGCGCGTCCCAGCACGCGGTATCGAGCCCGGAGATCGCAAGGCCGATGACGCTGTTCGGATCGATGAGGCGATACCGCGCCACAGCATTCCGGAAAAGTGTCACGGGTGCGACTTCGGCTCCTTTGACGAGCGTCAGGAGATCGGCCAAGGCGGAGCGGACCAGGGGCACGATGCCGTCCTGGAAGCAAAAGAGATAGCTGCAACCGGCGATGCCCTCCTCAGTTTCGAGGTCCACGAGGACGAGCGGCACGGCAGCGATCGTCCCACTGCTGGTTGCGAGGGGTCGGCGCATGGGGAGACGCACCCCCCGGCTTCGGAGATTGCGAATCTTGAGGGGCGGAGCCGACACGGGCGTTCCTCCTGGTTATTCAAGACGCCGGCTGCCTCGTTGCCGGCACCCCAATCGGTACGATCAATGTTTGATCGCTTCCTCGGCCGGCAGATAGTCGAGCTTGAGGTCGCTTGCGACCGCCTTGTAGGTGATCTTGCCGTGATGGACGTTGAGGCCGTTGCGAAGATGACGGTTTTCCTCGCTCGCTCTGCGAAAGCCCTTGTCGGCTAGTGCCAGCGTGAACGGCAGGGTCGCGTTGTTGAGGGCGAACGTCGACGTTCGTGCAACCGCACCCGGCATGTTGGTGACGCAATAATGCACCACACCCTCCTCGACGTAGGTCGGTTCTGCGTGCGTCGTCGGCCGGCTGGTCTCGAAGCACCCGCCCTGGTCGATCGAGATATCGACGACGACGGAGCCGCGGCGCATCTTGTGGAGCATGGCGCGCGTGACGAGCTTGGGTGCCGCCGCACCCGGCACGAGCACGGCACCGATCACGAGGTCGGCCGACAGAACGTGGTGTTCGATCGCGTCCATGGTCGCGAACATCGTGTGGAGCTTTGCGCCGAACTGGAGATCGAGCTCGTAGAGACGCCTCAAGGACTTGTCGATGACGATGACGTGCGCCTCGAGCCCCATCGCCATGCGCGCCGCGTTGGTCCCCGAGACCCCACCCCCGATGATGACGACTTTCGCGGCCGGCACGCCGGGAACGCCGCCGAGAAGCACGCCGGACCCGCCTTGCTCCTTTTCAAGGCAATGGGCGCCGACCTGGATCGACATGCGGCCGGCGACCTCGCTCATCGGCGCCAGAAGCGGCAAACCGCCCGCTTCGTCGCTCACCGTCTCATAGGCAATCGCCGTGCAGCCCGAATCGATGAGAGCCTTGGCTTGCTTAGGATCCGCCGCCAGATGCAGGTAAGTGAAAAGCACCTGGCCTTCGCGAAGTTGCCTGCACTCGGCGATCTGCGGCTCCTTCACCTTGACGACAAGCTCGGCCGTCCGAAAGACCTCTTCCGCCGAGCCAAGCACCTTCGCACCCACCGCGCGGTAGGCGGTGTCGTCGAACCCGATGCCGGCACCGGCATTCGTTTCCACGACGACCTCGTGGCCATGATGAATAAGCTCGCGCACGCTGGCCGGAACCAGCCCGACCCGATATTCGTGTGTCTTGATTTCCTTTGGAACGCCGACGCGCATGATGCACCCTTCATGTTATACGGAGCACGAGGCTAGGGAGTGTCGGAGTATCGCGCCAAGGGGCCCGGCGGTAAAGCGCGGATGGACGATTTTCGGGAGGATGGTATGGCGGTCAACTATGGTTCCTTCAAAGCGCTCACCTTCGACTGTTACGGCACCCTGATCGACTGGGAAAGCGGCATTCTGGCCGCCCTACGGCCTTGGGCGAGACGGCATGCGAGCGCCCTCGGCGACGAAGCGCTCCTCGCCGCCTTCGCCGAGGCCGAGTCCGCGATCGAAGCCACGGAGCCGAAGCTTCTCTACCCCGACGTGCTGCGCGCCACACAGCGCGCCCTCGCCGCACGATTCGGCATTACACCCAATCGCGCCGACGAAGATGCGGTTGGCGGTTCCGTTCCCGATTGGCCGGCCTTCCCCGACAGCCCATCAGCACTTGCCTATCTCAAGGGGCATTACAAGCTCGCGATCGTCTCGAATGTCGACCGTGCGTCATTTGCAGACAGCAACAAAAGGCTCGGCGTGGAATTCGATTCCATTGTGACGGCACAGGACGTGGGAAGCTATAAACCGAACCCGGCCCACTTCCACGAGGCGTTCAAACAGCTCGCCGGCTTGGGCGTCGCGAGAGGCGAAATCCTCCATGTGGCGCAGAGCCTCTTCCACGACCACGTGCCGGCCAAGGCCCTCGGCATGACCACCGTGTGGATAAACCGCCGGGCCGGCAAAGAGGGATGGGGTGCTACGAAGCCGCCGCCCAAGCCCGTGAAGCCCGATGCGGAGTTCCCCACCATGGAAGCCTTCGCCGCAGCACACCGTGCTGCCACACGGTCCTAACCCTCCGACGCGCCTCGCTCCTGCAATAGACATCCTCATGGCGCGTCTCGCACCATGACGACGCGAGCCTCATCCTTAGAGACGCTCGTCGTCGCTCGCTCCTCAGGATGAGGACATAAAAAATAATCGTCATGGTGAGGGGGCTGCGAAGCAGCCGTTTCGAACCATGACGGCGCGAGCCTTGTCCTGCGAGACGCTCGCCGTCGCTCGCTCCTCAGGATGAGGGCATAAAAAATGATCCTCGTGGTGAGGAGGCTGCGAAGCAGCCGTTTCGAACCATGAGGGGGCCGGATGGGGGCACGTCTCGAGCGTAGCAATCTACCCTCGGCGCGGCACCTTAACCCGCGACTGCCCTGGCCGTTGTGACCCGTGAATGGCGCATGAGCCAGAGGAGCAGCAATAGGCCGGGAACGCCGAGGAGCGTGGCGGTCGCGAAGAAGCTTACCCAATCCATCTGATCCTTGAGCCAGCCGCTCGGCGTCGACAGAAGCGTGCGGCCCACGGCCGTGAGCGAGGAGAGCAATGCGTATTGCGTGGCCGTATAGCCGAGCGAGCAGAGGCCGGAGAGATAGGCGACGAGTGCCGCAGAGCCCATGCCGGCCGTCACGTTCTCCGTCGCGATCGTCACTGCCAGCATCGCCATGTCGTGACCCGCGATGGCCTGCAGCGCATACATCAGGTTCGCAGCCGATTGTGCGATCCCGCAGATGAGCAGGCTTGGAAATATGCCGAGTCGGGTCACCATGAGCCCGCCGATAAAGGCGCCGAGCAAGGTTGCGAAAAATCCGAAGATCTTCGAAACGCTTGCGATCTCGGAGAGCGAGAAACCGAGATCGATATAGAGCGGACTTGCCATCACGCCGGCGACCACATCCGCGAGCTTGTAGAGGAGAATAAAGAGGATGATGACGATCCAGGCCGGCCGTCGCATGAAATCCTCGAAGGGTGCGATCACGTGCTCTCGGAACCAGGCCGCGAGCCGGCCCTCGTCCCCCGCAGCGGCCTCACTCGGCAGTGTGCCTGGCTCCGGATTGGCAAGCACGGTCGCCACGCCGACGCTGAGCAGGAGCGCCATGACGAGGTAGGCGACCTGCCAGCCGAATGCGTCGGCGACGTAGAGGGCACCAGCACCCGCCGTAAGCATCCCGAGGCGGTAGCCGATCTGGACCATGGTCGCACCCGCACCCTGCTCGTCCGTCTTCAAGATCTCGACGCGATAGGCATCGATCACGATGTCCTGGCTGGCGGAGAGAAAGGCGACGACGACCGCGCAAAGTGCTGTGAGTGCGGGCTGGTCCTTGGGCGTCAGGCTGCCCAGCATCACGACGGCGATCATCAGCAAGAGCTGGGTCGCAATCATCCAGCCGCGCCGCTGGCCGAGGCGGCTGAAGAGCGGCAGACGCAGTCCGTCGACGAGGGGCGACCACAAAAATTTGAAGGAGTAAGGCAGGCCGACCGCGGCGAAGAGGCCGATCGACGTCTTGCTCACGCCCTCCTGGGCGAGCCATGTGCTGAGGGTGGAAAAAGTGAGCAGGAGCGGCAGACCGCTCGAGAAGCCGAGTGCGAGGATCGCGAGCATGCGCCTGTCTCGATATACGCGCAGCGCGTCGAGCCAACCGCGAATCACGGCAATCCCCGCTCGATTTCCATCGCCGCCGATCATAGGGAGGCGAAACGGCTCATACCAGCGATCAACGAATGGGCAGCCGATGAGCTGGTGTGGTGGATTTGAAGTTTCAGCTCCCCTTATCCCGCCTCCCTGGCGCGCGCCTCCTTCTTGCGCAGATGGGGATCGAGGCTAGCCTTGCGCAGGCGGATCGCATCAGGCGTCACTTCGACAAGCTCGTCATCGTCGATATAGGCGATCGCCTGTTCGAGGCTCAGGAGTCGCGGCGGCGTCAGCCGGACCGCCTCGTCCTTGCTCGTGGTGCGGATGTTGGTGAGCTGCTTGCCCTTGAGCGGATTGACCTCGAGATCGTTGCCGCGGCTATGTTCCCCGATGATCATGCCCTGGTAGGTCCGCTCGCCGGGATTGACGAACATCACGCCCCGCTCCTCGAGGTTCCAGAGCGCGTAAGCGACCATCTGCCCGTCGACCGTCGAGATGAGAACGCCATTCCGCCGGCCCTGGATCGGCCCCTTGAAGGGTGCGTACCCGTGGAAGAGGCGCGAGAGGACGCCGGTGCCGCGCGTATCCGTGAGAAACTGGCCCTGATAGCCGATGAGGCCCCGTGAGGGCACCAGGAAATTCAGCCGCGTCTTTCCTCCGCCCGAGGGCTTCATCTCGATGAGTTCGCCCTTGCGCTGGGAAATGCCGTCGATCACCACGCCGGTATAGCCGTCGTCGACGTCGATCACCGCCTCCTCGATCGGCTCGAGGCGTTGGCCGGTCTCGGGGTCGCTTTTGAACAGGACGCGGGGGCGGCTGATCGAAAGCTCGAAACCCTCGCGGCGCATCGTTTCGATGAGCACGCCGAGCTGCAGCTCGCCCCTCCCTGCGACCTCGTAGGCGTCTTTCCCGTCGCTCTCCCGCACCTTGATCGCGACATTGCCCTCGGCCTCGCGCAGAAGGCGCGCGCCGATTTCGCGCGAGGTCAGCTTGTTGCCCGCTTTGCCGGCGAGCGGGGAGTCGTTGACCGAGAAGGTCATGGCGATCGTGGGCGGATCGATCGGCTGGGCGTGGAGAGGCTCGGTCACCTCGGGCGCGCAGAGTGTGTCGGCGACCGTCGCCTCCGTAATCCCGGCGATGGCGATGATGTCGCCCGCCTCGGCGCGGTCGATCGGCACGCGATCGAGGCCGCGGAAGGCAAGCAGCTTGGTGAGCCTGCCTTCTTCGAGGACTTGGCCGTCATGGGAAAGCGCCTTGACCGGCATGTTGACGCGCGCGACCCCCGAATCGATGCGCCCCGTCAGCACCCGCCCGAGATAGGAATCGTATTCGAGCGTCGTCGCGAGCATGGCGAAGGGGCCGTCCGGGCTCACCTTGGGGGTCGGAACGTGCTTGACGATCAGATCGAAGAGCGGGGCCATGTTCTCGCGCGGCGCATCGAGGCTCGCCGCCGCCCAGCCCTCGCGCGCGGCCGCGAAAAGGACGGGGAAATCGAGCTGCTGGTCGCTTGCCCCGAGGGCGGCGAAGAGATCGAAAATCTCCTCGTGAACCTGATGGGGACGGGCGTCCTGGCGGTCGCACTTGTTGATGAGGACGATCGGGCGAAGCCCGAGCCGAAGCGCCTTCGTCAGGACGAATTTCGTTTGCGGCAATGGTCCTTCGGCTGCATCGACCAGCACGACCGCACCATCCACCATGTCGAGTATGCGCTCGACCTCGCCGCCGAAATCCGCGTGTCCCGGCGTGTCGACGATGTTGAGCCGGACACCGTTCCACTCGACCGACGTGCACTTGGCGAGGATCGTGATCCCGCGCTCGCGTTCGAGATCGTTCGAATCCATGGCGCGCTCGGCCATCGCCTGGTTCGCGCGCACCGCCCCGCTTTGGCGAAGCAGGACGTCGATGAGCGTCGTCTTGCCGTGGTCGACGTGCGCGATGATCGCAAGGTTGCGAAGGTCCATGGGAGCCGAACTGTGAATTGGGGTCGCGGCCGAATCCCCGCCGCCGGGGACGGCCGTAACATAGTGATTCGGAACCCTATTAACAACCCCGCATATTGCGGCGAGCCTTCACGAGGTGGGGATCTGCGCCGCCCATGACAAGGAAGCGATCAAACGAGGTTCGCGGCCTTGGCAAGCTCGGCAAGCGAGGTTTCCGGGCGCGCACCCACATGGCCGATCACTTCCGCGGCACAAAGGCTCGCGAGCCGGCCGCACGTCGCCATGTCGCGCCCCCGGGTGAAATTATGGAGAAATCCCGCCGCATAGAGATCCCCGGCACCCGTCGAATCCACGACCTTCGCGACCGGTGCGACATCGATCACGTGGACCTCGGTGTCGCGCAGGACAACGGAGCCCTTCTCGCTGCGCGTCAATGCCGCAACTTCGACGTTGCCGCGCACGGCCTGAAGGGCGGCATCGAAGCTTCGCACCTCATAGAGCGCCATTATTTCCTGTTCGTTCGCGAACAAAACGTCGACGTGATCCGCGATGAGCTTTTGGAACTCCTTGCGGTGGCGGTTGACGCAAAAGGGATCGGAAAGCGAAAGGGCTATCTTCCGGCCGTTCCGGTGGGCGATTTCACAGGCCTTGACGATCGCCTCCTTGGCGCGCGGCGGGTCCCAGAGATAGCCTTCGAGGTAGGTGACTTTGGCACTCGCGACCGTCGCCGGATCGATGTCTTCATGGCCGAGCTCGACGCACGCGCCGAGATAGGTCTGCATGGTGCGTTGCGCATCCGGTGTGACGAAGATGAGGCAATGGGCCGTCGCCGGGCCGGCGGCCGCGGCCGGCGTCTCGTAGTTCACGCCGAGCGCGCGGATGTCATGCTGGAAGACTTGCCCGAACAGGTCGTCCTTGACCTTGCCGATGAAAGCAGCGCGGCCGCCGAGCGAGGCGACGCCAGCGATCGTGTTGGCCGCAGATCCGCCCGAGCACTCGATCCCTGGCCCCATCTTTCGGTAAAGCGCTTCCGCCTCGCCTTCGTCGATGAGGGTCATCGCACCCTTCTTGAGGCCGAGCCGCGACAGCGTTGCATCGTCGGCGTGGGCGAGTACGTCGACGATCGCATTGCCGATCCCGGCCACGTCGAAACGAACGTCACTTCGCGTCGCCACGCTCATTTGCCAATCCTTTTCGTTGTTCCCGTTGCACTCGACTCGTCACAGCCGGGCTCGTCAATTCGAGCGGCCGCAGTATAGCGGGCAAGCAAGCGCTCGCAAGCGACGGGATGGCGAGTGCTCAAAAGGCACCGAGATGACGGCCGAGCCAAACGGTCGCCACACCCGCGACCATCGCGAGCGGCAGGCTCCCGCTCAGAATGCTCGCGAGCACGGTGACCCCGGCGGCAATCGCCTCGCTCGGGCTGCGACCGAGGACATTGGGGGCCACGATCGAGATGATCACCGCACCCGGGATATAGCCGAGCACCGCGCTCAGCCGCTCCGACGGCGCGATGCGGCGCGCAAGCCACAGGCCGCCGGCGCGCGTGAAATAGGTCACGGCCGCCATGCCGAAAATGGCGAGGAGTGTTTCCGACTCACTCGGCATCGCCAGGCCCTTTCGGCGTGCGGGGTGTGATCAGTGCGCCGACAAGGGTGCCCGAAAGCGCGCCGATGAGGATGTACCACTTGCCCGGGACATAGTGCTCGGCGGCGACGGCAACGAGTGCAGCCGTGACCCAGGGGACGATGTCGCGCCGCCCGCGCCAGAGCCCGACAAGGAGTGCGATGAATACCGCGGTGAAGGCGAAATCGAGGCCGAATTCCGCGGGGTCCCGAATGGCGCTTCCCGCGGTGAACCCGACGATGGTGGCACTCACCCACGCAAGGAAGATCGGCAAGCCGGCACCGACGAAGAAACCTGCATTCCGTTCGCCGCGCGCGAATTCGCGCATCGAGAGCGCCCATCCTTCATCGACAAGGAAAAACATGGAGCCGTAGGCGACGAGCGGGGGAAGTGCGCCGAACCAGGGCCGCATCGCGGCACCCATCAGCAGGTGCCGCAGATTGATCACGAGCGTGGTCAGCACGAGGGCCCCGATCGGGAGCGGCGATATCCAAAGGCCGAGAGCGACGAATTGCGCGGACCCCGCATAGACGAGGGAACTCATCAGCGTTGCGTCGGTCATTCGCATTCCCGCCTGGCGCGCGAGGAGGCCGAAGACGCAGCCATAGGCGAAGACCGAAAGTGCGATCGGCAGGCTGGCAACGGCACCCGCACGCATACCCGCCAAATCGAATCGAACCTCGCTCGTCATGCACGACTCCCGCAAGAATATTCGACTGCCGAACGCCCGCGCGATTAGAGGCCCGGTGCCATTCTCAAGCCGGCGCGATTTTTAGCCCGGCCCATTTCACCGCGGCAAGCATCCTATGATGGATTTGAAGTTCCTATGATCTTGGAGGTGTCCACGTTTAGGAACTTCAATTCCGAAGGCCACACGCGATTCGATAGAGTGCTCGTGTGGCTTTGAATCCGAAATTCGCTCACGGCCTCGCCGCAAGATTCGGCGAATTTCGGATGCGCCACGCGAGTGCCGACGGTCCGGCACTTGCCGTTCGGCATCGCAGGGAGTAATCAGGACCGCGCGCCACCGAATGACAGGCTTCACGGCATGCTCGACAACATTTCACGCACGATCGCTCAGCTGGGCGACCCGCGCATTCTCGCGGTCCTCTTCAAGAGCATCGGCCTGACCGTCGCGATCCTGGCCGTCCTGTTGATCGGGTTCTGGTATGGG
This sequence comes from Alphaproteobacteria bacterium, assembly GCA_035625915.1. Taxonomy (NCBI): domain Bacteria; kingdom Pseudomonadati; phylum Pseudomonadota; class Alphaproteobacteria; species Alphaproteobacteria bacterium. Next base: position 44,504 of record DASPOR010000081.1, read on the forward strand.
ATCGAACAGATCCACGTTTCGCAGCACTGGTTGCAATGGCTGATCGATCTTTTGGGCGTGCTTGCAGAAATATTGCTCGCGTGGATCCTCTTCGCGGTCGTGGCGAGCGTGATCGTCAGCTTTTTTCTCGATACGGTCGCCGGTTCGGTCGAGGAAAAGCACTATCCGGGACTGGGGCTCGCGCGCCGGCAAACGATCCGTGAGCTTCTCGTCGGAGGTCTCCAATTTGCAGGCGTTGCGATTCTCGTCAATCTTCTCGCACTCCCGATCTATTTGTTCGTGCCCGCAATTAATCTCTTGGTTTTCTATTGTGTGAACGGCTACCTTCTGAGCCGCGAATATTTCGAGCTGGTCGCGTTTCGCCGGGTCGAGCCGCTTGAGGCGCGGCGGCTTCGGTTGGCTCATCCGGTCGCGATGCTTCTGACGGGAGTGCTCATCGCCTTTCTGCTCACCGTGCCGGTCGTCAACCTTCTGGCCCCCATCCTCGCAACGATGCTCATGGTTCACGTGTTTCATGGTTTTACGTCCCGAGATGCATCTTCCAGTTGACGATTTTTTGTGAATGCCCGATCACTGGTTGAGCGGGAAAAGACAACGATAGGAAACCGATGATCTTTCGACGGAAGAAATCGCCAGCACCTCCCACTGACGGGCGCCGAACGGACGCACTCGATCGGCCCCTTGGTCCGAGCGTGCGACCGGTGCGCCCGCTTGTCCAATCGACGGCAGCCTCGGCGGGGCTTGAAGGGCGGCTTGACGCCGGGGCGAAATCAGCACCACCGGCGCTACGGGCCGAGCCCCTCAGCCGTGCCGCCAGCACGTCGCCCCCGCGGGCACAAGCAAGCACCTCGTCCCTGCCCGAGAGCGGAAGATTGACGATCGGGCGGGATATCACCCTCAACGGCCAGATCGGCGCCTGCGAGCGGCTCATCGTCGAAGGAAGCGTCGAAGGCGATCTTGCCGATGGCCACACTATCGAAGTGATCGAGGGCGGGCGCTTCGAGGGCAAGGCCACGGTGGAAACCGCCACGATCGCCGGACGCTTCGAGGGTGCGCTTACCGTCGCCGGAACGCTCGCGATCCAACGCACCGGCCATGTCGAGGGTACCGTGCGCTATGGCCGGCTCGAGATCGAGGCCGGCGGCACGATCGGCGGAGACGTGAAATCCCTTGCGGCCGATAGACCGGCGGTGCCCGAAAAAGGCACACAGCTCTTTGCCGAGGGGGCAGTCGGTTTGCGCGCGCTCAAAAATGGGGGCGAAGACTGATATGCCGTGCCTGAAATTGCCGGTCGCGAAGCCGGCGCGCATCGCCACTGGCACTTTCTAAGACATGGGCATTTTCCAAGACCACCATGCGGCTGAAAGCAGGGGCGATTGGGTCAACGGCAGGGCGAATTCGCCGCGAAGTCGGAGGCCGGGGCTGCGCGTAGCCGTCTACGCAGCCATGTTGGCCCTTGTCGCGTGCAATGGACCGGCATCCAGCACGATAGACGGCTCGGCAGGGGACAGTGCCAATCCGGAGCACCTGTCGTCCCTCGAGCCCGACGCTAAATCCTCGAAGACCGACTCGCTGCCCACGCCCGCGCGCCTCAAGGGCCTGAGTGAAGGCCAGCTCAAAGCGGCACTTGGCGAACCGACGCTCCTGCGCCAGGAAGGCAATGCCCAGCTTTGGCAATATGCGGGAAGCGGATGCGTGCTCCACGTCTTTCTCTACGACGATCACGGCACCTACCGTGTCACCTATTCGCAGGTGCGCGTCGATGACCCCGAAGTCGCCAATCCGCCGACCTGCGTCGAATGGAAGAGCACCCCGCGCAGTGCGACGACGGCCGGGCGCACCACGTTGCCGGCGCCAGCGGGACAGCCGCCGTCATAAGCACGTTGTCGGGGCGGGCGGGGCCGGCCGGCACGGCTCGTGCGGCTTGGAATCCAAAATTCGCTGACGGCTGTGCACCCGGCTAGTGTGGCGAATCCGAAATTCGCCAAATTAGGGGGCGAGACCGTTTGCACCTCAAGCCCCACCTCCGCCCGAGACGGGGCGATTCTATGCTTGCAGGTGTCATGGAATGCAGCAGCGGGGCGACGACGGCCCGCTGCGGCAAAAGGATGAAGCCGCTCGCGATACAGGGACACTCGCAATTATTTTTTCTTTAGATGCCAGTGGTGCTTGCAAGGAGGATTATTGACATCGGCGTCGATAACATCTCCAACGACACGACCATGAATATCGACTGTGCCGCCGTCCACATCGATTGAAACGTCCTGAAATGATCCATCCTTGTTAGGATCAAAAGCCATCGTATATTTCTTTAGTGCGCTGTTGGTAAATGTCAGCGTTTCACCCTTGATGGTAACCGTTACATCGTCCGTCGCTGGACAATTTGCATTTTCGCTCCCGCTTTTTACCAGCGTCCTCGTTCCGATGTAGTCGCCGTCGAACGCATTTTCGGCACTCAGAGGCGGTCCTGCGACAAGGCAGATCAGCGCGCAAATCCCCAAAATCACTGAGCAACGTTCCGTGTGCCAACGAGACATGGGCTTCAGCTCCTCAGCTATGCGAGCGCTCCGGATTCCGAGCCACGTCATGTCACTTGCTCGCCTGGGGATAAAGTCCCGCAAGGCGCGCAATAAGGATTGCGACGAAAAACACGCCCGTGAATTCCTCGATGATTACGAACGAGCGGGCCTGATCCGTGACCGGCACGATATCGCCATAGCCCACGGTCGTGAGAGTCGTGAAACTGAAATAGAGGAGGCGAAAGACCGCATGCGGATCGGTCGCATCCGCCTGCGGAAAGTTAAACGAACCCGGCGTGAAGCTCTCCACCACGGAATAGATGAAGGCAAAAAGGAAGATAATCATGATGTAGCTGGCAAGCGCGCCGTGCAGTTTGTCGGCTGTGACAGGGCCTCTCTTTAGGATGTACCGGAGAACTTCGCCAATTGTAAGCAAGAGAAAGAAGATGAAGATAACGACTGCAAGCCGATCCAGCACCTCGTTAGCAGTCAAAATCGACGCCCACAGCAGGGCAATCGCAAGGACGGCCAGCCCGAGTTCCGCAATCAGCATGCGCCTATTCTGGCCCACGGCGAATGCTCCGCCGACAAGTACCAGGGAATAAAAGGCCGCCAATATGACTCGGCCAATGGCGTTACCGTGCGCGTAAGGATAGACCAGGATGGTACCGATCAGAGCCAGCAGGAGATAAGTGCACGGCCCGTGCCCGGCGAACGCCTGCACCAGGTCTTTATCGACTTCATATTTTTGCCTGCCGCCCCTCACGTGCTCGCTCCGTCATTATTCCACGCGCGAAGGGTATCCAGTCCGGCTATTATAGCTCGATTTTTGTTGTCGTCATGCCCGGAGCCGGCCGCGTACTTGTTATGCCGGCGAGCCGGAGTCGGTGCACGTTCGCAGCACCCGAAACGGGTGCACGCGTCTCATCAATCCTACCCTCGCGCTCAATTCCCCCGCTTGCCGACGGGGCTTTTCCTTGTGCGCGCGACCGGACGATACATTAGACGTCAAAATTAGCGCTTTGCCTTTTCGGGAACGGTGCCGCGCATGCTGGCTACGAGAATCATATCGACACGATCCCCATCGGACGACAGCGGCAGCGCGAGCCGGGTGTATTCGTAAGGCTCGCCATCGAGTACCCCGCGAATTTCGTAGCAAATCGGGCTCCGACCCCGAACGCACTCGCTCAAATGCCGCGTGACGAGCGTGCCGAATACCATATCCGTGTAATCGAGCGTCGTAAGCCCGGTCATATCGCTAGCGCCGGGGTTGGCCATCTTTCTGCCATAGAGGCGATACCGGAAACGCGAGGGTCCCTCAACTTCGAGAAGGTGCACACGTCCCACGAGGTTGTAATGCAGTTCAGAGGGGTCGATGTCGCTCGGGGGTGGCATGGCGCGACCGCGACGCTTTTGTTGCCACTCGGTGTGGAGTATTCCCAGTGCCAACGGCAATGACTCGGTGGCGCAATCGAGCCGGTGCTCCTTCATCAGCACGAAACCCATGGCTAGCCTCTGTCCTTTCTGCCATTGCCCGCGTCGGCCAGTTGGGTCTCAGGCTAAGTCCGCAGCGCATCGGTGTCGAATCCCGCACGCCGCCGAGTGG
>DASPOR010000082.1 GCA_035625915.1 Alphaproteobacteria bacterium
CAACTTGCTGATTGCGGCCATCGTATTCTTGGAATTGTCGGTATTTTGCGTCCGCCGTCTCGAGAGCAACGTGCGCACGCGGCAAGGTGCTTCGCAGGAGGAGCAACGGATCGGCGGGAGTGCTTTCGCAGCACTGCCCGGGCTGTTCCGCTCGCCCTACCTGCTCGGAGTCGGCGCATGGGTCAGCCTGCTGTCGTTCGCGGCCACCATCCTTTACTTCGAGCAGGCCAATATCGTGTCGGCGGCGGTCCAGGGTGCGGGCGCCCAAACGCGCGTCTTTGCCAAAATCGACCTTGCGGTCAGCCTGTTGACGCTTGCGACGCAAGCCGTCGCCACGGGGCCGCTCCTCAAGCGCTTCGGCACCGGTGTCGCGGCGGCAGCACTGCCGGCGGTTTTCGTCGTGGGCTTTGCCATCCTGGCGGCTGCACCAAGCCTCGCGGTCGTGATGACCTTCCAAGTGGTGCAGCGTTGGATGAATTTCGCGATCGCCAATCCAGCGCGCCAAGTTTTCTTCACCGTGGTCGCGCGCGAGGAGAAATACAAGGCGAAGAACTTGATCGACGTCGTGGTTTATCGAGGGTCCGACGCGCTCTACGGTTGGGTGTTCGACAGCTTGCAAGCACTTGGCCTGAAGTTGGGCGCCATTGCGATCTGCGCATTGCCGGTCGTGGCGGCATGGTTTTTCCTGTCGACGGCACTCGGACGCAGCCAGGAGCGCCGTGCCCGGGCATCCGATGCGCTGATCGCCCAGGAGGGTTGACGATGACCCGCATAACGCGCCGCGGTCTCGCGGCACTCGCAGCCGGCGTGCTGTTCGCACGGCCCACGATGGCGCAAACCGGTTCCGCGCCCCTTATCAGCCGCGCCATTCCCGGATCGGGCGAGCGCATCCCGGCGGTCGGCCTGGGTACGGCCTATGTTTTCGACACCGACGACGACAAGACTCGACACATGGCCGAGCAAGTCATCGGTGCGTTGGTCGATGCCGGCGGGCGGCTTATCGACACGGCGTCCTCCTATGGCGATGCGGAGAGCGTGATCGGTAACGTGCTTTCGACGACGAGCCTGCGCGACAAGGTCTTCATCGCGACCAAGCTCGAAGAGCCCGACGAAGCCGAGCTCAAGCGCTCGCTCATGCGGCTCAAGGCGTCGAAGGTCGATTTGCTCCAGCTCCACAATGTGCGCGACAAGGCGCAATCGTTGGCGGCGTTCCGTGCGTGGAAGGCTCAAGGCATTTGCCGTTACATCGGCATCACCTCGACATCTCACGGCGATTTCGACGCGGTCGAAGCGATCCTTGCGCGCGAGAAACCCGATTTCGTGCAGATCGACTATTCGCTCGACGACCGATCCGCGGAGAGCCGCATCTTGCCGGTTGCGGCCGAGGTCAAGGCCGGCGTGCTGACGGCCCTTCCGTTCGGGCGCGGCCGTCTCTTCCGTGCCGTGAAGGGGAAGGCAGTTCCCGATTGGGCGACAGGGTTCGCCGGCAGTTGGGCGCAGTTTTTCCTCAAATTCCTTCTCGCCGACGAGCGCGTGACGGCGGTCATTCCCGGCACCTCCGACCCCGCACACATGACGGACAATGCCGGTGCGATGCGCGGACGCCTTCCCGATCCGGGAGAGCGCAAGCGGATGATCGAATTCATCGACAGCCTCTGACCGATAAAGAGTGCCGAACGCGACCGCGGCGTTCCCCTCGTCCTTCGATCATGACGGACGTGCCGTCGGTCGCTATCATGGGTTTGGCCTAGTGCGGCGAATCCGAAATTCGCCACATTTGGGGGCGGGACCGGGAGCGAATTTCGGGTTCAAAGCAAAGTAGCGCGTTGTGTCCGACAAATGATACCGGACTTCGCCAATCGTCATACCTGCAATGAGGACGTGGATCCCCGGGTCAAGCCCGGGCATGACGAGTGGTGAAGTGTCGGGTTGTCCGATTTAGATTCTGGCGCACAGGCAATGATTCAGCGCTCCGCACATAACACCCGTAAACGTCATGCCCGGGCTTGACCCGGGCATCCACATACCTCGGCCCAATCGCCAAGAGGTTGTCTCTATGGTATTCAGATTTGAAGTTTCTAAACGCGGATGCCACCTAAGTTTTAGGAACTTCAAATCCACCGTAATAGTTGGTGGAACC
>DASPOR010000083.1 GCA_035625915.1 Alphaproteobacteria bacterium
CCAGAGGTCGAGATTCTTGACGGGCTTTTTGTCGGCCGTGCGCCAGCCGTTCGTTTTCCAACGCATGATCCATTTCGTGATTCCGTCCCTGAGATAAATGCTATCGGTGTGAATGCGCGCCGTTGTGCGACGCTTGAGCGCCTCGAGAGCTTGGATCGCCGCCATGAGCTCCATGCGATTATTGGTCGTCGCGGCGTCGCCGCCGCTAAGTTCTCGCTCGTGCCCGTTCCAGCGCAAGATGGCGCCCCAGCCGCCCGGACCGGGGTTGCCGCTGCATGCGCCATCGGTGAAGATCTCGACGACGCGGGCGTCATGGCGTGAAGCACCGGTCATTCGAGCCCGTATGCCGCGGCACGCGCGATGCCCTGGTGAAACCGGAGCTTCTGCAAGTACTCGATCGGGTCCTTGGGCTTCACGAAGGCCCCTGCCGGATGATTGAGCCAGTCGTAAAGGCGTGTGAGCAAAAAGCGCAACGCACTGCCGCGTGCAAGCACCGGTAATGCCGACATCTCCTCCGCCGAGAGCGGGCGGCGCCTGCGATAATTCGAAAGCATTAGCCTAGCCTTCGTCACGTTGAAACTTCCGTCGTTCTCGAAGCACCAGGCATTGAGGCAGATCGCGAGGTCGTAGACGAGAAAGTCGGTGCAGGCAAAGTAGAAATCGATGACGCCGGATAGCTCGTTGCCGAGAAAGAAAATATTGTCGGGGAAGAGGTCGGCGTGAATGACCGCTTCGGGAAGGGAGGAGGGCCAACTGGCTTCGAGATAGTCGAGTTCGGTTCCAAGCTCGACGGCCAGGCCCGGCCTCACCTCTTGCGCGCGGTCCTTGCATGCGTCGTATAGGGGGCGCCAGCCTTGAACACCCAAGGCATTTTTGCGCCGCATCTTGAAACTGAGCCCCGCAAGATGGAGGCGCGCCATCGCATCGCCCAACAAAGCGCAGTGCTGGGGTGCTATCCGTCGCGGCCACATGCCCTTGAGGAAACTCACGATCGCGGCAGGTCGGCCGCAGAGCTCTCGAAGGGCATTTCCATCCTTGCCATGGATTGGCACGGGACAAGAAAATCCCTGCGCGGCAAGATGATCCATGAGGCCGAGGAAGAACGGCAAATCCTCTTTCGCAACGCGTTTCTCGTAGATGGTCAGGATGTAGGTGTCGCGTTCGGTCTGGAGGAGATAGTTCGAATTCTCTACCCCTTCGGCGATGCCCTTGTAGGCGACGACCTCGCCTAAGTCGTACTGGGCGACGAACGATTCGAGATCCTCGTCGGAGACTTCGGTATAGACGGCCATGGCACGCTAATCTGCCGTTCTGGCGAGCGAAGGGCAACAGGGACAGCGCCACAAGTCAAGCTGCTGGAATGTCCGGTGCGCTCCCTGGGGGCGGCTCTTCAGCCCCTTGTGCCCCTGGGGCCGCTCCCCTAGAGTGCCGCCGCTTGGCCCGGAATTAATGGGGCTAGCAATAGGAGAGGAGCGTCGTAAATGGCGGCACCGGCGATAGCCCAAAAAGGTCCGTTCACGGTCCAGGTCGAATCCGGCAAGGATTATTGGTGGTGCGCTTGCGGGCGCAGCAAGTCTCAACCATTTTGCGACGGCTCCCACAAGGGGAGCGAATTCTCCCCTCGCAAATGGACCGCAACCGAGTCGAAAGACGCGTATTTTTGCGGCTGCAAGCACTCGGCGCACGCCCCGTTCTGCGACGGCACACACAGCAAACTGTGATCTCGTTCTTGCAGATTCTTGCCCGGCTTGCGAAACGCCTGGGGGTCTTTGGCGCTCTGAGCGCAATGGCGCTCTCGGGGGCACTTGCAGGATGCGGCCAGGAAGCGTTGCCGTGTCCGGACGCGAAAATCCTGCGCGAAGCCGATCAGGTGACTAAATTTGCACCCGGCCAGGACGGCAATCAGCAAGCGATAACGTATATCGGACACGTAGCACAGGCACGCCTTAACTGCTCATACGATCCAAAGACTTACGAGAGCATGAGGGTGGCGCTTGGCATCCAGATCGAAGCGCAACGCACACCGACCGCCAAAGTCGACGCGGCGGAGCTCCGTTACTTCGTGGCGATCGTCAACCTCCAGGGCGAGATTCTCGCGCGCCAGGATTTCCCCCTGAACCTTCCCTTCAAACCCGGCCAGGACACGGTTTCCAAGGTTGAGCAGATCAATCAGCTCGTTCCACTCAAATATCCCCAAAATGGCGGTAGCTTGCAGATTTGGGTCGGTTTTCAGCTTTCGGACGCGGAGCTTCAATACAACCGCCAGCGCTACGGCAACTGAACGCGCCGTCGCCCATTCTTCCCGAGCGTGAAAGTCGCCGGTAGCGCCATCGAGCCGGCAATGCGCAAGGATTTATTGGTGTTGCGGGGAAGAGATCACGGCTCGAGAAATCGGCGCTCACGTCATGTCGAGTTTGATCAGCATGACCAGCTTGAACTCGGGATGAGCGGCCATGTTGAATGTCACCTGCCGGTAACGGAGGTACCCGTCTTGCGGGTGCGCAAAGGTCCGCTCGCCCCCCTCGCGATCGGTCACGGCACGTTCATTCCACCAGCGGGCGAAGGCGGCACTCCCTTCCGTCAACTCGTCGATCAGAGCGCGCATGCGCGGATCATCGATATTCCTGCTGTAGTCGACGCGTAACTCGGCAATGACGCGCCGCGCGCGATCCTCCCAATCGCAGACGAAATCGCGCGCTGCAGGATCGAGGAAAATGTAGCGCAGCAGGTTCTTCTCTCCGAGGCCAGCGAGCCAGCCGATGAATAGTCTTGCTGCGGGCGGATTGAATGCAACGGCATTCCACGTATGGTCGAGGAGGTAGGCGGGCGTGGCGATCGCGTGGACCGATGCAGCGAGAGCAGGCGGCAAAATGCCGCGCTCGTCGTGGGATTGAACCGCAGGGTCGCTCTTGCTCGCGAGGGCGAAGAGATAGCTCCGCTCGGCCTTCGAAAGACGCAGCCTTTCGGCGATGCGGCCCAGGGCTGCCGGGGAGACCGAGACGTCGCGGCCCTGTTCGATCCATGTGTACCATGTGGCGCTCATTCCGCAGAGGTCCGCCATCTCCTCCCGGCGCAAACCAGGCGTACGCCGGCGCACCCGAGTGGGGAGGCCAAGGGATTGGGGCGTCAAACGCTCCCGGCGCATTCGAATAAATTCGGCGAGTTCCCTGCGGCGAGCGGAGCTTGATTCGGTTATCATGATAGAATTTATACCAGTATAATTGGCCATCTGGTACTAGTTTAATCGATCGTGCTATGGCCGGATTTTCGTCACCCTTTGGCTTGGTCGAAGCGACGAGGCATTGGGTTAAACTGAGTCTTCGGAGTTGGATGCGATGGCAAAAACAACCCACGCGCATCTTGTTGCGCGACAGTTCGGCTCTCGGGCCGACGCCTACGTCAAAAGCGCTACTCACGCGCAAGGGGAGGACCTCGACCAGCTCGCCGCAATCGTGAGCGCGCGACCGGCCGGCCGAGTGCTCGATCTCGGTTGCGGCGGCGGCCATGTCAGCTTCAAGGTGGCACCTTACGCCACTGAAGTCGCCGCCTACGATCTCTCCGCCGAGATGCTCGAGGCAGTCTCGTGTGAGGCCGCAAGGCGCGGAATCGCCAATATCGTCACAAGGCAAGGGCGGGTTGAGCGTCTGCCATTCGATGACGGTACCTTCGATGTGGTGCTCAGTCGCTTCAGCGCCCATCATTGGCAGGACTTCCCGGCCGCTCTGAGAGAAGCTCGGCGTGTCGTCAAGCGCGGGGGTGTTGCCGCCTTCGTCGATGTCATTTCGCCCGGTCGCCCGATCCTGGACACTTGGCTCCAATCGATCGAGCTTCTGCGCGACCCCTCTCACGTACGGAACTATTCGTGCGACGAATGGCGACGTGACGTGGCTGCCGCGGGCTTCACGCCGGGTGCGACAGCCGAGCGCCGGCTCCGCCTCGAATTCACATCCTGGGTCGAGCGCATGGGCACGCCCGATATTCATCGCGAGGCTATCCGATCCCTGCAATCCCGGATGCCGACCGAGGTGTCGAATTATCTTGCGCTCGAAGCGGACGGCAGTTTTACCCTCGACGCCATGACCCTTGAAGCAGTCGCGACTTGACATTCCCATTGCCCCGACTACGCTAGCGCCCCGAGGAAACAACCAAGAAGGATTTCGCCGTCGCTTACGACACCTGCGGGAGAGACCGGCGCCGATCGACGATCGGCGCTGGCGCCGAAGGAGCAACCGCCCCGGAAACTCTCAGGCAAAAGGACCGCAGGCTTAGGCATCTCTGGAAAGCAGCGACGTCGCCCGCTTGCGGCGTTTGCTCACCGAAGGGGTAAACCCGCGCGGCAAGCTCGGGTGATTCTTTCAGGTCCGAAGACAGAGGGGGCTAATCCGCCGCGGAGCGCAATTCGCGCGCCCGGCGTGGATGAGGCCGGAACCCCGCTTTGGCACCTGACGGGAGACCTTGAGTGAGCGCACCTTCAGACGACGCCCTTAGGCGTACCCCGCTGTTCGATCTTCACGTCTCGCTCGGCGCCAAGATGGTGCCGTTCGCGGGCTACGAGATGCCGGTTCAATACCCGAGTGGCATCATGGCGGAGCACAACCAAACGCGGGTTGCGGCCGGCCTCTTCGACGTATCCCATATGGGACAGGTGCGTATTTCCGGAAAAGATGCGGCTACCGCACTCGAACGGCTGGTGCCCGGCGATATCGTTGGGCTCGCACCCTTTCGCCAGCGCTACACCCAGTTCACGAACGAAACCGGCGGTATTCTCGACGATCTCATGGTGAGCCGTTGGGGCGACGATCTTTTTGTCGTCGTCAATGCGGCATGCAAGGCAGACGATATCTCGCATCTGAAGCGCGGCCTCGAAGGAGGTGCTCGGATCGAACCGCTTGAGGACCGTGCACTTCTCGCACTTCAAGGCCCTGCTGCGGCCGACGTGCTCGCGCGATTGACGCCCGCCTGCCGCACGCAGAAATTCATGAGCCTTGCCGCATGCACACTCGACGGCATCTCGTGTCTCGTCACGCGGTCGGGCTACACCGGCGAGGACGGCTTCGAGATATCCGTGCCCGCCGAATCCGCGGAGGGGCTCGCGGCGCGGCTTCTCTCTGAGCCGGAGGTGAAGCCCATTGGTCTTGGTGCGCGCGATTCGCTGAGGCTCGAAGCTGGGCTCTGCCTTTATGGCCACGATATCGACAGCAAGACATCGCCGGTCGAGGCCGGCCTTACATGGTCGATCGGCAAGCGCCGCCGAATGGAAGGTGGCTTTCCTGGCTCCGATGTCATCCGCGATCAGCTCGATAACGGAATCTCGAAAAAGCGCGTTGGCATAATTCCCGAAGGCAGGGCGCCGGCGCGCGAAGGGACGGAAATCACGGACACATCCGGACGGCGTATCGGCGCCATCACCTCCGGGGGATTCGGTCCGACCGTGAACGGCCCGATTGCAATGGGCTACGTGGAGACGGCCGCAAGCAATGATGGCGCACCGCTCAACCTGACAGTGCGCGGCACGCCCCGAGCGGCCAAGGTTGCGCCAATGCCGTTCGTGGCGCATCGATATTATCGAGGTTAGCGAGAGGGAGGCAGGCATCCATGCTGAAATTTACCGAAGAGCATGAATGGATTCGCATTGAGGCTGACGGTACGGCGACCATCGGGATTACCAATTACGCCCAGGAGCAGTTGGGCGATGTGGTTTACGTGGAGTTGCCGCCGGTCGGCAAGGACGTGACCAAGGGCGGGGACGCCGCCGTCGTCGAATCGGTCAAGGCGGCGAGCGAGGTTTACGCCCCCGTGGATGGAACGGTCTCTGCCGTGAACGAAAAGCTCACGGGCGAGCCCGCGCTCGTCAATTCTTCGCCTATGGGCGACGGCTGGTTCTTCAAGATCAAACTCTCGAACAAGGGGCAGCTCGACACCCTGATGGACGAGGCCGCCTACAAGAAATTTTGCGAGGGGCTCCACTGATGCGCTATCTGCCGCTTACCGCAACCGATCGCGGCGCCATGCTGCAGGCAATCGGCGTTCCGTCGGTCGAAGACCTTTATCGCGACGTGCCGAAGGCAGCACTCCTGAAGAAGCCCGTCGACTTGCCCTACCATGCGGGCGAGCTTGAGGTCGAAAGGGCGTTCCAGGCCTTCGCCGCGACCAATCTCGGCACGAGTGCCGTGCCATCATTCCTCGGCGCCGGCGCATATCGACACCATATTCCCGCAACGGTCGACCATCTCATTCAGCGCGGGGAATTCCTCACCTCTTACACCCCCTATCAGCCGGAAGTCTCGCAAGGTACCCTTCAATACCTATTCGAATTCCAGACGCAAGTGGCGCTTATCACGGGAATGGAGGTTGCGAACGCCTCGATGTATGACGGAGCGACGGCATGCGTCGAAGCCGTCATGATGGCCAATCGCATCAGCGGACGGAAGAAAGCGATCCTCTCGGGCGGCCTTCATCCCCACTACCGCGAGGTTTGCGCCACCCACGCGCATTGGAGTGGTTTCGAGATCATAGCCCTCGAGCCCGACGCCCGGGCCATCGAAAATCTGGCTGCCCAGGTCGACGACGAGACCTCGTGCGTGGTCGTGCAAAGCCCCGATTTCTTTGGCCGCCTCAGCGACTACAAGGCGCTTGCGGACGCGGCACACGCGCGTGGCGCCCTCCTCGTCGTCGCGGTCACGGAAATCGTCTCGCTCGGCCTCGTCGCACCGCCCGGTGAAATGGGTGCGGATATCGTGGTGGCGGAGGGTCAGTCGATCGGTGTGCCGCTTGGCTTCGGCGGCCCATATCTCGGTTTGTTCACCACGCGCGAGAAGTATTTGCGCCAGATGCCAGGTCGGCTCTGCGGGCAAACCGTCGATACCAAGGGTCGGCGCGGCTGGGTGCTCACACTCTCGACCCGCGAACAACATATCCGCCGCGAAAAGGCGACGAGCAATATCTGCACGAATTCGGGCCTCTGCGCGCTCGCTTTCACGATCCACATGGCGCTACTCGGCGAAGCGGGATTTACACGGCTCGCTGAGCTCAATCACGTGAAGGCGGTACAGCTTGCCGACCGGCTCCAGGCCGTCAAAGGTGTCGAGGTTTTGAACGACAGCTTCTTCAATGAATTTACGCTGCGCCTCTCAAAACCGGCAGCCGATGTCGTCGACACCCTTGCCGAGCGACGCATTCTCGCGGGTGTGCCGCTTTCGCGCTTCTATCCGGATCGCCGGGCACTTGCGAACCTCATGCTGGTCGCGGCAAGCGAAATGACTGCCGAATCCGACATGGATGCGCTCGTGAAGGCGCTCCAGGAGGTGCTGTGATGGACCTTTCCCAGGATCGCAAGTCCCGCCCCGGCGCACTGCAAGCGACCGGGCCTGACGCTGCAACGATAAGCGGCAACCGCGGTCTTCAGCTCGAGGAGCCGCTCATCTTCGAGCAGAGCAAGGAGGGGCGCACGGGTGTCGATCTGCCAACACCCGCCAAAGTGACCGAGCGTCTCGGCGGTTTGAAACGCCAAGGCAAGATTGGCTTGCCGGGCTTATCGGAGCCGCAAGTGGTGCGTCACTTCACGCGCTTGAGTCAGAAGAACTACGGCATCGACAGTGGGCTTTATCCACTCGGCTCCTGCACCATGAAGCATAATCCGCGGCTCAACGAGAAGGTGGTGCGGCTTCCCGGTCTCGCCGATCTCCATCCACTCCAGCCGGAGCGGACCGTGCAAGGTGCGCTCGCACTCATCGACCGTCTCGCCCATTGGCTCAAGACGCTGACCGGCATGCCGGCCGTGGCGATGTCGCCGGGTGCGGGCGCGCACGGCGAGCTTTGCGGCATGATCGCGATCCGGGCCGCCCTCGAGGCGCGCGGCGAAGCCAAGCGCCGGCGCGTGCTGGTTCCCGAGTCCGCCCACGGCACCAACCCCGCCACGGCGGCGGAATGCGGGTTTACGGTCGATCCGATTCCGGCCAATGCCCAGGGCCGCGTCGATCTCGCCGCTTTCAAGGCAAAGCTCGGGCCGGACGTTGCGGCCCTCATGCTAACCAATCCGAATACCTGCGGCCTCTTCGAGCCGGACATGATCGCGATCGCGGACGCACTGCACAAGAGTGGCGCTTATTTCTACTGCGATGGCGCCAACTTCAACGCGATCGTCGGGCGCGTGCGGCCGGGAGATCTCGGCATCGACTGCATGCACATCAATCTCCATAAGACCTTCTCAACGCCCCATGGCGGTGGCGGGCCAGGCAGCGGGCCGGTCGTCCTGTCTGCCGCACTCGCCCCTTATGCCCCGCTTCCCTACGTGGTTCACGGACCGAACGGCTTTCGAATTGTTGAGCATGCTAAGGATGCTCCGCATTCCGGCACGCCGTTCGGGCGGCTCAAGGGCTTCCACGGCCAGATGGGCATGTTCGTGCGCGCACTCGCCTATATGATGAGCCACGGGGCGGACGGCCTGGCGCAAGCCTCGGCTGACGCGGTGTTGAACGCCAACTACTTGATGGCCCGGCTCGGCGATCTGCTCACACTGCCATATCCGGGACCTTGCATGCATGAGGTCCTGTTCGACGATCGGTTTTTGAAAGACACCGGTGTCACGACCCTGGATTTTGCCAAGGCAATGATCGACGAGGGCTTTCACCCCATGACGATGTATTTCCCGCTCGTCGTCCACGGCGCCCTCCTCATGGAGCCGACTGAAACCGAGAGTAAGGAATCCCTCGATCAATTCATCGAAGTAATCCGGGGCCTTGCCGCACGCGCGAAGAGGGCCGATGCTGCTGCCTATTTCCATGGGGCCCCTTATTCGACCCCTCGCCAACGCCTCGACGAGACCGGTGCCGCGCGCAAGCCGATCTTGCGCTGGCGTGCAGAAAGCATGGCTTCGGAGGCCGCGGAATAGGGCCAAATCCGGTTGATCATGGTTCGAGACGGCCGTCTTTTTTTGCGTGACGCAGAAGAAGGCGCGCGAAGCGCGCCGGCAGCCTCCTCACCATGAAGATTATTTTTATTTCTAATGTCCTCACCCTGAGGAGGTGCGCAGCACCGTCTCGAAGGGTGAGGTTAGCCGCGGCGGCTTCAATCGTACCGGCGTTAGAGATGTTTGCCGTTGCCGCCGCGGTGCCGATGGTCGAGGCGCCTAAAAGGATGCCCGCACCGTGGGCGGCGCTGATCGTGGCGCTCGCATCGTTGCCGTTGTTGACGATGGAGCCCGAGTGGGTCTTTCCGTCGGTGAAGATGATCGCCGTCACCTTCTGGCCGGCGTTGACCGTCGGATTGGCGATGGGATTGGGGTTGGTGACAAGCTGCGCGTGAGCGGTGGTGCT